>JAAFHJ010000108.1 GCA_013298325.1 Myxococcales bacterium
CTCTGCCACGACGGACTCCGACCCTGCCCGACCGGCGCCCAGTGCGTCGGTGGCTACCCCTACTTCGATGAAGAGGGTTTCGGCGTCTGCACCACCGGCCTCGTCGCCGGCAAGTAGCCTGGTCCGGGCCAGCCAAATTTCGGTCGGGCCAGGGGGGATCGGCGCAGACAAGGCGAACTTTCCAGGTTTTTTCGTTCGGCACGGCCTTTGAATGGGGCGGTCCATGGACGGACCGCGAGAATGGGCACGGGAGGTAGGCGTCGACGGGCTCCCCGACGGCGACCTGATCGCTTTGATCTTGGGGACAGGGGCGCGAGGGACTTCCGCTCGGGCGTTGGCCAACGAACTCTTGCAAGATCTCGGGGGGGTTGGAGCACTTGGGGCCGTCGGTCCCGGCGAATTGGCGAAGCGTCGTGGGGTCGGCGAAGCGCGGGCGCTGCGTCTGCTTGCCGGCGTCGCCCTCGGTCGACGCTTGGCGGCGAGCACCTTTGCGCCGCGGGCCGCATTCCCAGACGCTGCCGCCGTTCATCGCTGGGCCGCCTCCCGGCTCGTCCCGCTCCCCCACGAAGAGCTGTGGCTGCTGGCCCTCGACGGTCGCCAACAGCTCCTGGCGGCCCGGCGGGTCGCCCAAGGGGGCCTTGCGCGAATTACCGTAGAAATTCGAGATGTTCTACGAATCGCCCTCCGTGAGGGGGCCCACGGCTTTCTGCTGAGTCACAACCACCCGAGCGGCGACGCGACGCCGAGCGCGGAAGACGTCCTCTTCACGCGCCGGGTCGCGGCAGCTGCGCGCAACGTAGACGTCCCGCTCCTTGACCACGTGGTCGTCGCTGCAAATGGCTACATTTCCTTGCTCGCGGAGGGGGTGCTTGAGCGTTAGAGCTTCGCCGCCGCTTGGGCGGGAAGATCGAGCGGAATATGAAGAAGACTCGGCAAGACTTCGGGCTCGTAGAGCCACGCGTAGGCCCCCATGCTCGCGATCACACGTTTGATGTAGCCACGCGTTTCGTCGTAGGGGATCGTCTCCACCCAAAGGTCGAACGGAAGCTGCCCTTGGTTACGCAGCCATCGGTCGACGGCGCCAGGCCCCGCATTGTAGCCCCCCGCAGATAGCGGAAATCGTTGTTCATAACGCACTTGGAGTTCTCCAAGGAGCTTGGTCCCGAGGGGAATATTTGTGTCGGGGTCGATGAGCGCTTTTGGATCGGGCGAATACTCGGTCCCGCGGGCAACGGTCTTCGCGGTGTCTGGCATCAATTGCAATAGACCGACGGCACCCGTCGGACTTTTGATATCGCGAACAAACGTAGATTCTTCCCGCATCACGCCGTAGACGAGGGCCTGGGACACCCCTCTCAATGCAGCTTCGTTCTTCACTTTTTGGGCAAACGGCCGCGGAAATGCCGCTTCCCAATAGATGCGCTCGGCGCCGCTCGGGTAGGCATCGAGCTTCTCAAGGAACTTTCCGCGGAACGGATTGTGGGCGACGTCTCCGGCGCCCCCAGCGGCAAACGCGGGCGCAATGTGGGCCCAAAGGGCGGGATCTTCCCCGAATTTCCCCTCTTCACCGAGCGCGCTCCGGGCAGGCCCCGCCTCGCCGACCCGCAGCAGCGCAAGCGCCCGCCTCACGTTCGGCGTCTCGCGAAGGGCGGGGGCCAACGGCGGAACGACGATCTTCTCAGCCACGCCGTTGCCGGAAGCGAGCGCTGCCGCCGCGCGCGCCGGGGCGAGGACCGCCAGGCGGGCATGGGCGAGGAGCATGTAATAAGCGAGCGGATCGCTCGCGAGGATCGCTTCGTAGGTGGCGAGCGCCGTCTCACGGTCGCCGCTGTTCTCCGCGATACGCGCCAAGAAGTAGCGAGCGCGCCCGCGGGAACTCCAATTGCGATTCTTCGCGCCGCGCGCCTCGAGCTCGACAATCTTTGTCAGAAGCGGCTTTGCAGCAGTGTCGTCGTTGCGGTCCATCTTCGCAAGCGCGGCACGAAAAAGCGCATCTTGCGCCATATCGCCGTCCGGAAAATCGATAGCTATCGACGCAAGAAGATCCTCCGCGGAAGCACTCTGGCCCCCGTCGGCAAGGATTAGAGCCCGTTTGAGACGCGCATCATCGGCGAGTGAAGACCCTTTGTGTTCATTCTCCACACGGGCGTAGGCTCCAGCGGCCGCATCGGCCAACTTCCCCGCAGAGAAGGCTTTTCCTGCGTTCCAGAGCGCTTTCGCGCGCTCGTTGGACGTACAACCATCGGCTGCCCGGAGCCAGGCATCGCCAACATCTTTCCCTTTTTTGCCTTCGCCGCGTGCACGAACGGCAAGAAGTCTGCACGTTTGCGCGTCATCGTAACCGTGCTCCTTCAAAGCACTTTCTGCGTCGCGAGCGGCTGCTTTTCCATCAACATCGGCAAACGCTTCGAGCCGAGCCACTCGCTCTTCCGGCGAAAAGTTTGGAGTGCATCCTGCGATATCTCGCGAGAGCTTCTCTGCATCTTCCCGGCGTGCATCGCCCGGCCTTTCAAGAATAGTCTTTCGCACAAGTCCGCAGGCTTCTTTTGGGGAATCGGCCGCAAGAAGGCGCGCGAGGGCGAGCGAAACGGCACCGGCGCGAGGCCCCTTTGGCACCGTCTTCAAATACTCTTCAAGGAGCGGGCGCGCCGCTCCAGTATCGCTCGCGCCTAGCGTCGCATCGATGGCGGCCACGAGTGCCTCCGGCGACTTCCCCAGGCGCCCCTCTTCCCGTGCTGCGAGCGCCAGAGGCTTGGCGGCAGCGAAATCCTTCACGACTAGGAATGCTTGCGCGGCGCGTAGCGTCGGCCAGTACCCGAGCGGCGCCGCCCCATCGGCCGCCTGAGAAGCCTGGAACGCCGCCGCCGCACCGCGAGGATCGCCAGCGCGAAGGAGCCACTGCCCCTTCAAATAGTGCAACATGCATGCATCGACCGGAGTGAACCCGGCGGGATCGGGCAGGAGCGCAATCGCGGCGGTGGGATCGGCGAGGAGCTTCTGCCGAGCGCCGGCGATGCGTGGGTCCTCGTCGAAGGGGACCGGCAGCCAGGCGTGGTCCTCCGGGGGGGCCGGTGCGGGGACGGAGTTCGCGGGCACCGCGCTTGAGGCTGCCCCCTCGACCACTGGCGGGCGCTTGCCATCGCTGTGGCAGTTGGTGCAGGCGGCAAGCAGGGCGAAGAACGGGAGGAAGGGGATTCGCATCAGATTTTTTTCAGCGTTCGCGGGGAGTCATCGGCAAGGTCGGCGGCACGACGCTCGTGGGTGCTACGCGCGCGAGCAGCACTTTCTTCCCCGTGGCGTCGGAGCGCTTCGACCGCTTCATGGGCCGCAGCGAGCGCGACCCGCGCGGCGTCGACGGCCGCCTTCGCAGCGGAATGCCCCGCAGAAGCGGCCGCGAGCAGGTGCGTCGTCCGCTCAACGTCACGGGCCGTCGCTCGAAGATCGGCTTCATGCATCATGCACTGTTCTGCGGTGAGTCCGTGGAGCGGCGCACCGCGTGCAATTTCGGCCCGCCGTTGGGCGACGAGCAACGCCTCCTCGGCACGACCACGATCTTTTTCGGCTTTACTTTCAACATGTTGGACCACTTCCAGCGCGGCGGCCGCCGCGTGACGGGCAGCCACACGCTGGGCGAGGAGGAGGTCGGACAGGTCCACGTTGGGGACCGTACAGGCGTGGGAGACGGCGGGCCAAATGCAAACCCATGCTAGCGTCGCCGATCCGATGAGCGACGCGGCACGTGACCCAAGTGCGACAGCGGCAACGGAACTGCCGATCACGCTCGTCGACGGGCGAGGCCCGCGATGGCTCTCTCGTGCGCGCTGGCTCGTGCCGTTCGTTGCGCTCGTCGGCGCGTTCGTTGCGCCGCCCCCCTTCGAGAGCAGTTTCGCCATCGGTGCGTGGTTCACGTTTGTAGCCGCGCTGGCGTTTCCCCCGCGCTTTCGTCCCAAGAAGGCGCGTTTGGTGCTCGGTCGCGGGAAGGTCACCCTCCGTGGCGCCGGCCTCCTCGGGCAGACGCTCCGCGCCCGCGACCTGCTCGGCGTGACGACCGCCCGCACCGACGAGGGCTTCCACCTTGTGGCGACGCGAAAGACCCAAGATCGACGGCCGATCGTCCTCACGGTCGCCAGCCTTGCCGAACTCCGCGCCGTGCTCGATGCCCTCGGCGTCGGCGAAGACGGCTTCGGTACCGTGCGCTTTGGAACAACGCCGCGGGCGCTCGGCCTCGTCACCGGACTCGCCGGCGCGGTGATGACGGTCACAGCGGCGATCGCCTTCGTCGAGACGGCACTCGGCCGATTTCTGCCAGATGCCCTCGATGACGCTGTCTTAGCAACAACAATAAGCGCTTTCTTTTTAAGCATTTGGGGAATCCTCGCGCTCATCGAGAAGGTCGCCGATGGGGAGGTCGCCCTTCGCGACGTCGGCGTCGGCACGAGCGCCAACCGCCGCGTCTACCCGTGGGCCGCTATCGATACGCCCCGCCTCGAAGGGGCCGACCTCGTCTTCTGGCCACGCGGAGCGCCACAAACGGCCTGGGCGGCCGTCCGTGTCGGCCTCGACGACGACGCCCGCGCGTGGTTTGGCGCCGGAAAGGCCGAGCGGGGCGTGCTCGCCGCCGTCGTCGAAGCGGCCGCGCGACGGGCGATGGGCGAGGGGGATATCCACCGCGTCGACGGTTCGGCGGTTGCCCACCTGCGCCGGAATGGCGAATCGCTCCGCGAATGGCTGGCCCGACTGGATGGAGTCGCGGCGTCGCTCGCCGGGGGCGCCTTCCGTGGAGGTTCCATCGATACGAAATTGCTTCAGGATCTGCTGGCAGACCCCGGCGCCGATGGGGAGCTTCGGATCGCCGCCGGCCGTATCCTGGCCCACTTGGATCTCGACGAAGCGAGGGTTCGGATCGATGACGCTGTGGCAAAGGCCCACGACCCGACGGAAGCGGCCCGCCTCCGCGTCGCGTTGACGGGGGCCGACGGCGCCGAGGCGCTCTTCCCCGAGGCCCCGAGGGCCCAGGCCGTCCCCTGGGGCCCACGATAAATGGCACAAACGCGCTATTTCGTTGCCTTTCAAGACCCTTCCGGCCCGATCGCCGCACGCCTCGCCGTGCCGCTCTTTGGGGTCGCCGTCGCGCTCGCGTCCCGCGCCCTTGCCGGCACCGCAGCGGCACCTGGCGTCTGGGCCGGCTTTGCCTTGGCGGCCGCCTCCCCCTTTCTGCTCGGGCGATTTCCGCTCACCAACGCCACGCTGCTCGTCGAGCCGGGGCGGGTCCGTGTCCGCGACGCCGGCCTCGCAAACCAGACGTTTCGCCCCCGCGACGTCGCCGCGTTTGGCGTCGCCCCGCTCGCCCGTTCCCAGCAGTCGGCCTTCGGCTTTTTGGAGTCTCCCGAGGGGGAAGAAGAAACGCGATTTGTCGTTGCGATTCGACGGCGTTCCTGGCTGGGGACGATGGCGGTACGCCCATCGCTGCTGGTGGTGGACGATCTCGAAACCGTCGAGGCGCTTCGGAATGCCCTCGGCGTAAACCGTTCGTCTTCCAGTGATTTCAGCTGGCCGCTTCGGGGAGGGACCGTCGCCGGGCGCATCGCCCTCGTCCTCGGCTGCCTCTTCGCGGCCTGCACCGCTCTCGCCGGGGGCGCCTGGGCTCACGTCGGGTTACGCTTTTTGATTCCCTGCTGGTTTGCCGCATTGATTGAGGTGTTTATCAACCTCTTCGGCACACCGGCACGCTCCCTCGCTTTCCGCGCCGAAGGGGTCGGTCACGACGGGCGCCTCGTCCCCTGGGCGGAGATTGCGGCGGTCACTTTCGAGCGCGACAGCTGGTTGCAGCTTGCACGTATCGGTCTTCCGCCGATGTTCTTTCGTGCCGTCCCCCAGCGCCACGGCCGCGACGGACTCTCGCCGCTCGACTTCGCATTCCTTGCATCCTACATAGAAAAGGAGGCGCGGACGCGGCGTGGCGAAGAGGGGGGGGCCGCCTACGACCGCCCGGCGCTCCTCGCCTTCGAAGGGGACATCGAAGGGTGGCTCGCTCGCCTGGACGGCGCCGATCCCGACCGCGCCGACTACCGACAAGGGGGCGTTTCTCGTCAAGATTTGCTGGGAATTCTCGAGAATCCGGACGCTTCCTGGGACGCACGTGCCGGAGCGGGGCGGATCCTTCTTCGCGTCGCCACCACGCGCAACGACGCCGAGCTTCGAACCCGGATCGCCGATGCACGCGCCACCGTCGCCGATGAAGGCCTGGCCGACCTCCTCGATGCGTTCAGCCGTAGCGACGACGACGCGGCGCGCTCCCTCTGTGGGCGCCGCGCGCGTCGTCGGTGAGCTGTCAGTAATGTGTCAGTGACCCGTCAATGAACGGGGCGCTTCGTCGCAACGGTCGCGAGACCGCCGAAATGGGCGAGCGCCTTCTTCGCCTCGGCGTCCTTCGGGTGCTTGTCGACCCAGGCGCTCAAAAGGCGCGTCGCTTCGGCGCGGTGCCCCTGTGCATCATACACCGATGCCAAGAAGATCCGCGGAGCGCTTGAGCCATCTTTGCGGGCCCAAAGCTCGCCAATACGCCGAGCTTCCTTCAGATTTCCGTCTTTCATCGCCTTCCGAGCTTGGGCTTCGAGATCGGCTTTGGAGAGATTCGCTTCCGTGGCGACCGGACTTGCCGGCGCGACCGACTCCGCGGCGGCGGACGGCGTCGCGCTCGCAACGCTCTCCGCGCCGGCCGCATTGGGTGCAGTCTGCACGGGAACTTCCGGTGCTACCGCAGTGACCGCCGAGGGGTCGGTCGCGGGAGGGGCGCTCGCGAGGGGTGCTGCCGGCGTCGCGAGCTTCACGCCGAGGGCGGCGAAAGCGGCAAAGCCGAGGGCCACCAGAGCGAGGCGCCCGGGCTTCTTCGCGAACGTCCGGAGCGGCGACGAGGGGACGTCGGCAAAGGAGTCGCGCTCAGTGACGACCGGAGCAAGGCTCTTCGGTGCCGCTTTTGCGTTCCGTGCAAGCTCAAGGGCGCGGCAGACTTCTGCGGCGCTCGCGTAGCGGGCCTCCGGGTCTTTCTCGAGGAGTTTCGTGACGATGGCAGCGAGTTCATCGCTGACTTTGCCCTTGGGCGTGCGGAGCTGGATCGGCTTCGCGGTGTCACGGAGCTGCTGCCCCATCACGACGACGCCGCTCTCCCCGACGAAGGGCGGATCGCCGGCGAGCATCTCGTAGAGGACGCAGCCGAGCGCATAGAGATCGCAGCGGGCATCGACGGGATCGCCGGAGACCTGCTCAGGCGCCATGTAGGCGGGCGTCCCGAAGATCGCGAAGCCCTTCTGGCGGGTCTCGTCCTGCTTCGTGTCGCTCTTTGCAAGGGCGACGCCGAAGTCGAGGAGCTTGAGGACACCGTCGTCGGTAATGAAGAGGTTTTCCGGTTTGAGATCGCGATGAACGATCCCCGCCTCGTGGGCGGCCGAGAGCGCCTTCGACGCGGCAATCGCGTGGGAGATCGCCTCATCTACCGGAATTCCCTTGATTCCCGAGGCATTCGCTTCGTCGATACGCGCGCCGAGCGTCTTCCCAGAAAGAAGCTCCATCGCCAGGAACAAACGCCCATCCAACGATTTTCCGAAGTCGTGGAGGTAGGCCAAATTCGGATGGCGGACGTTGGCAACCGCGCGCGCTTCCCGACGGAACCGGTCGATGCTTTCGACGGCCGACGAATGCTCGGGGGCCAATACTTTGAGCGCCAACGATCGGCCGAGCTCGACGTGCTCCGCCTTCCACACGGCGCCGCTCGCCCCCTCGCCGATCTTCTCGAGGAGTCGGTACGGGGTGCCTTCGAGGCGCTGGGGGTCGTCGGAAAGCTGGGCGGCGCGCCCCTCGGTGACGCGGCTCGCCGGCGGCGTAAAGCTCTCCGGCAGCAGGGCACGCGCCTCCTTGAGAAGCTTCGCGAATTCGGAGCGGCTCTTCGCAGGCTCGTGGGAGTAGAGCTTCTGCATCATCGCCTCGACGCGCGCGCGGACGCTGCGCCCCCCCTTCCCTGCCGGCGCCTTTGCGAGGAGCTTGGCGAGGTCGGCCGCGGCGAGCGACGCCGTGGCGTAGCGGTCGTTGGGGTCGTTGGCGGTGAGCCGGTAGATGACGTCGTCGAGCTCGGTCGGCGCCCCGCAGGCGACGGCGATCTTCGGGATTTGAAATTTGCCAGCCCCCACATCTTCCATGTGTTTCTGGGGGTCGCCGGCGAGGAGGCGCTGGTTTTTGATCAGCTCCCAGAGCATGACGCCGAGCGCATAGACATCGATCCGTCCGTCGCCGACTTCGTGGCGGGCGATCTCGGGGGCGACGTAGCCGGGCTTCGCGAAGACGACGCCGGCGACGGTATGGCAGCGGCGGTTCTGGCCGCGCGCGGTGCCGAAGTCGATGAGCTTGACCTCCCCCGCATAGCCGATCATGACGTTCTGCGGAGAGAGGTCTCGGTGAACGATTCCAAGGGGATGGCCGTCGCTCCCCTTCCGTTCGTGGACGTGCCCAAGCGCCTGCGCCATCTCGATCGACATCGCAACGGCATCGGCCCAGCCGATCCGATGACCGACCTGGATCGACCGATGGCGGACCTCGGCCAGTGAGCGTCCTTCGATGTACTCTACAACCGTAAACGGCTCGCCGTTTTCGTCGGTCGTCGCCTCGAGGACCTGTGCGACCCCCGGGTGATTGAGCTGGGCCTGGACGCGCGCCTCATCGAGGAAGCGCGCGAGGAAGGAGCCGTCGTGGATGTGATCGCGACGGATCGTCTTCACGACGCAGGGGCGCTCGGCCCCTTCAATGCCAGTCGTGGCGGCGAGGTAGACCTCACCCATCCCGCCGCGAGCCAACTGCTTGAGCAGCAACAAGCGCCCAAACACACGGGGGAGCGGAAAGCCTTCAGAGGGGGCCACGGCCTGCGTCATGGGTGGAGGCCTGTACCGAGCCGGCGAAAGAGGGCCAAATTTGTGACCGTGCCGCGAAGGTGCCCAGGAGGAACACCTGCCGCCTCGGGGCATCACCTACAAAACCTGACTGTTGCGTCGACGCGACATGAATGTGGGAGACGCCGGGAAACCTCCTCAGGTAGCTTGAGGGCGATGCGCAAAATTCACCTCCGGAATGTTCTCGCTTCGATCGTCGCAACCTCCGTCCTTGCAAGCGTCGCCTGCAGCAAAGACAAAGCCCCGACCCCCGCCCCGGTGACGCCGGCTTCGGCCACCGCATCGGCGGCCCCCGCAGCCGGCGGACTTAAAGGTTCAGCCGCCGGCGGCGGCGCGGGTGGCGAAGCAGCTGGCGGTCCGACGGCCGCTGGCGACGTCGTCCTCAAATCCCACGAACTCCCCGCCGCGACGAAGCCGTTGGCCGATTTTACGCCGAAGGCGAGCGGCTTCAAGTTCCAGAACTACGGGAACGTCCCGGGTGTGACGAATCTTACGGCGACGGAAGTTCGCCGGATGTTTGGCGATCAGGTCTGCGCGGCAATGGATGGCGACAAGTGCATCCTAACGCCTGCCGCCGAGCAGTGGGTTCAGGCGTCGAACAAGTCGATGGGTGGCGGTCACTGCGAGGGTTTTGCAGCCCTCGCACTCCTGATCGAGCGCGGTCAGATCGACCCGAAGCTCTTTGGAGCAAACTCGGTCGCCGAACTTGAGCTCAAAGGGAACGAAAAGCTTCAGCGCGAGATCGCCTACTGGTTCGTGACGCAGGGCGTCCCTCCGATGGCGCAGGCGGAAGACAAGACGCTTACCCCCTCACAAGTCGTCGAAAAGATCAAGGAATCTCTCCACGGCAACGAGACCTACACGCTGGGCATCTACGCCCCCGGCTACAAGATGGGTCACGCGACGACCCCCTACGCGGTCGTCGATAAGGGGAATGACGTGGTGTGGATCATGCACTACGACAACAACTATCCGGGCGAAGAAAAACAAATTGAAGTCAACATGAAGGCCAACACGTGGTCCTATACCACGGCGGCTGATCCGGCGGCGAGTGAGCACGCGTACAAGGGGGATGCCGATACCAAAACCCTTACGATTGCGCCTACCACCGTTCGCACAAGCAAGCTCATCTGCCACTTCTGTGGGTCGATTGATGAAGCGTCCGCTGCCGACAATGGTGCGAAAGGTTCGGTCGCCACGACCCCCGATTTCCGCGAGATCGAATACGACGGAAACGCCGATATCTTGATCACCGATGAAGCAGGAAAACGCCTCGGCTACGTGGGTGAAAAACTCATTAATGAGATTCCTGGGGCCTTCTTTTCCGCCGAGAAGTCGGGGGCCGAGATGGACGAGCCGATTTACTACGTCCCCGCCGGTCGGAAGCTTAAAGTTTCCATTGATGGTTCGTCGCTGAAGAAGGCCTCCGAGTCAGACCTTTACCTCTTCGGGAAGGGCTACACGCTCGATGTCGAGGGGATTGAACTCGCGCCAGGGCAGAAAGATGAAGTCGAGTTCTCCGCCGATTTCAGCAAGGTGACCTACACGACGAAGAAGGCCGAGACTCCGACGCTCGTGATCGGTGTGAATACCTCGAAGGGGGACTTCGAATTTGAAGTGAAGGTCACGGGGGAGACGGCCGGGCAGACCGTCGAGCTCGGCATCGACCCGACCAAGGGGACCTTCGCGGTCAAGGTCCACGGAGCTGCCGGGGCGAAACCGGAGCTCGCGGTGACGCTCACCAAGATCGACAAGAGCGGCGAGCAGGTCTTCAAGCACAAGGGCGTCGCCCTTGCTGCCGATCAGAGTGCCGTCTTCGACTACGCAAACTGGAAGGGGAACGGCACGAAGCTCCACACGAGCCTCCTCGATGGCAAGGGGGCCGTTGCCTCCGAGGTCGACGAAGCGGACGAGGACTGATCGTTCGAAACGGCCCGCCGTCTCTCGCGACGCCGCTCCCAGTAAAATCGCTGGCGGTCGCGAACGGACGGGCCTGTAGAAGTGGGCCCGCCGTCTCTCGCGACGCCGCTCCCAGTAAAATCGCTGGCGGTCGCGAAC
>JAAFHJ010000109.1 GCA_013298325.1 Myxococcales bacterium
CTCCGGCGCGGATGGCCCTTTGTCGAAGCGATCCACCATGTTCTGGTCCTCCCTCCCCCATCTCGGAAGCGCCCTGATCCTCCTGATCATGGCCGCGGCCACGTACACGTTCGTCGTTTCGCTCCGCGCGGGGACGACCGGCAGCGTACGGACCCTGCAAGCGGCCCGCACCGGCGCCTACGGCACGGTCACGCTCGTGGCGGTCACCGTGCTTGCGCTCGCGTATGCGTTCGTAAGTCACGATTTTCGCATCCGTTACGTGGCCCACTACTCGGACCGGAGCATGCCACTCCCCTACCTCTTCACTGCCCTTTGGGGCGGCCAGGACGGGTCGATCCTCTGGTGGCTGTTCCTCCTTTCCCTCTACGTGGGGGCCTGCGTCAAATGGCTCGGGAAGAAGTACGTCGAGCTCCAGCCCTACGTGATTGCCACGTTTATGGCGGTGTTCCTGTTCTTCACGATGTTGATGGCCTTCGCCGCAAATCCCTTCGGAACGGCGATTGGTGGCGCAAAAGTAGACGGTGAGGGACTGAATCCGCTCCTCCAGAATTTCTATATGATCATCCACCCGCCGAGCCTTTATACGGGCTTTGTCGGGTGCACGGTCCCCTTCGCGTTCGCCGTCGCTGCGCTGGTCACTGGCCGCCTCGACACCGAGTGGATCAAGGCGTCCCGCAAGTGGATGCTGTTCGCCTGGATGTTCCTAAGCATCGGAAATGTGCTCGGAATGCTCTGGGCCTACGAAGAACTCGGCTGGGGTGGCTACTGGGCCTGGGACCCGGTCGAGAACGCCGCCTTCATGCCCTGGCTGGTCGCCACCGCTTACCTTCATTCGGTGATGATCCAGGAGCGCCGCGGGCTCTTCAAAGTCTGGAACTTCGCGCTCGTCACGTTCACCTTCTTCATGACGATCTTTGGGACCTTCCTCACGCGTTCCGGGATGATCGCGAGCGTCCACTCCTTTGCTCAGTCGAGCATCGGGACCTATTTCGTCGGCGCCCTCGGCGTCATTTTCGTCGCCGCGTTGGCGCTCATTCTCTACCGGTGGCCCGAACTCCGCGGCTACCCGAAGGAGCCGCGGGTCCGCAATGCCGCCCTCGGCGCCGGCCTTGTCGTGGTGCTCCTCCTCGGCCCCGGCCTCTGGGCGCTCAGCTTTGTGCTCACCGGCAACAAGGTCCTCTACGCGCTCCCGATCGTGGCGGCATTCGCCCTCTTCGCCGCCGTCGAACTCGTGTTCCGTCGCATGAGTGGCGGCGCGCGCCCCGCGGCCAACGAGCCGCGCATCGAGTCGCTCGCCTCCCGTGAGTTCACCTTCGTGATGAACAACTGGGCGCTCTTGACGTTCCTCCTGTTCGTCCTCGCCGGCACGACCTGGCCCCTCTTTTCCGAGAAATTCCTTGGGGAAAAGGTCTCCGTCGGCCCGCCGATGTACAACCAGCTGATCCAGCCGCTCGCGCTGATCATCTACATCCTGATGGGGGTCGGGACGCTCTTCGGTTGGAAAAAGACCAGCGCCGACGCCTTCAAGAAGATGGCGGTCGCCCCCGTCGTCGCGGCCATCGTCGTCGCCGTGCTCCACGTCGCTTTGGGGGCCCGCTTCGGATATGGCGCCTTCGTCTGGTCACCGGCGGTCTATCCGGGCGCTTTCGGAAGCTTTTTCCGCGCGTTGAACGCCGTCTCCCCGCTCCTCGGCACAAGCGTCGCCGCCTTCAACGCCGCGATCGTCATTCAGGAATTCGTCATCCTGATCAAAGCGCGCATCAAGTCGGGTTCAAACACGACTCCGATGGCGCTCTTCTACGCGGGGGGCATTTTTGGCATTGTCCACACGCTCTTCACGCTCCCGACGACCGGTCGTCGCCGCTACGGCGGTTACACGATCCATTTCGCGCTCGTCGTGATGCTCCTCGGCTTCACCGGCCAATCGTGGAACCGCTCGGAAGAAGCCTCGCTCGCGCCCGGTCAATCGATGGAAGTCGAGGACTACCGCCTCGAGTACCAGAAGCCACGGATGGACGTCGACGCCGAAAAGCGGGCTGTTTCTGCGGAGGTGAACGTCTACAAGAAGGGGAAGTTCATCGGCTCCGTCGATCCGGCCAAGTACATCTACAAGAAGATGCCGGGCAACCCGACGACGGAAGTCCGGATGCTGCACTCGATCCGCGACGATCTCTACGTGATTGTCGGCAGCATCAACCCGCAGACGAAAGTCGCGGCGCTCCAAGTACATGTGAACCCGCTCGTGAGCTGGATCTGGCTCGGCTGTCTGATTCTGATGTTCGGTTCGGCGGTTTGTCTCTGGCCGGATCCGCGCACCGACGAATCCCGCGTCTTCCGCTTTGCGCGCGGCATGGCAGCGACGGCAGCCGCCACCTTCTTCGGGATTCTCCTCGCGACGCTGCCGGTCAACGCCTACGCCCAGGGGAGCTCACTCCACTCGGGGACGGTGAAGATCGAAAACGACAAAGAACGCGAGATCTTCACCTCGCTCCGCTGCATGTGCGGGACCTGCGCCCGTGACCTCCTCTCCACGTGCGCCTGCGGCACCGCAGAAGAGGCGCGCGCACGCATCCGGTCGAAGATGGAAGCGGGCGAAACCAAAGACCAAATCGTCCTCGCCTACAAAGCGCAGTACGGCGTCGAGGCGCTTTCGGTCCCGCCGAACGAGGGGGCCCAGCGCGGGATTTACCTTGTGCCGGCGATCACCGCCGTCGCCGCGACGGTGGCGGTTGGCGTGATGCTCCGCCGCTGGAAGACGGCCCCAAAGCCGACGGAACCGGCAAAGGCGACGGACAAAGCCGACACCGACAAGAGCGACAAACTCGACGCCCGTCTCGATGACGAGCTGTCCAACCTCGACGAGTGAGCCCCATGAGCGAAGAGACGCGTGGGGCTACGGTCCCGAAAAATAAGAAGAAAAAAGCGAAGGTGCCCGCCGCCGCGAAAGAGCCGACCCTCGAAGCGAACGGCGAGAGCGACGGCGGCGAGAGCACGACCAAGTCGGACGCCCTCGATCCCCGCGACTCGAAAGACGAGCGCGACGCCAAGAGCGCCGACGAACGCCAAAACGCGGTGCGGCTCGGCTACGGGACGGCGCTCGCCGCAAGCGTCCTCGGAACCGGCATGGCGATCACCCTCGGCCCCGCCCCCGCGGTGATGACCGTCGCCGGCATCGGACTCCTCGGCGCCATCGGCTTCTTCTGGGCGAGCGTGCGGACCCTCGCCGGCGATGCCCCGCTCCCGGAAGATTTTGAAGAGCTCGAGCGGAACGGCTCCGCGCGACTCGCCTCCCCGGCAGAAGCGCGCAAGGCGACGATTCTTCTTCAATTGAAGGATCTTGAACGCGAACGCGCCCTCGGCAAACTCAACGACGAAGACTACGCGGAGCTCCGCGAGTCCTACCGGGAGCAGGCAAAAGCGGCGATCGCAGAAGTCGAAGCGGAGACGGCCGCGAAGATGAGCGAGGCCGAGCAGCTCGCCGCCGACCACCTCGCCCGCCGCGGCGTGAAGGACGACTACCGCCAGCCGGCCCCGCGCTCCGTGGCGGAGACACGCCCAGCGTCGGAAGTCCAAGTGAAGGCGAAGAAGTGCCCGGTTTGCGGCACTGAAAATGACACCGATGCGCGGTTCTGCAAGGCCTGCGCGCACACGCTGACGGAACCGACCGAAACGGGGACCGACGGCGCGGCCGACGAAAAGACCAAAGATGCCGCCGAAAAGGATGAAGCATCGTGAGCACTTCACGCAAGATCATGATGACGCAGGGGGCGCTTCGGCGCTGGGTCGCCTATCTCGGTGCGGTGAGTGCAATTACCGTTTCGACGGCTGCACCTGCCCAGGACAATCCGGGATTTAAGCCGCCGCCGACGCCGACTTCGGCGAACGGTCACGTCGAGCAGGCGGCCAAGGAGGCGGCGGAGGCCCGTTCCGCAAAGCCGACGGCGAGCGCTTCGGCAGCGCCAACGGCAAGCGGCTCCGCGAAGCCGGCGAGCTCCATCGGGCCCGTCGATCCGAACGCACCGCTGCCCGCCAATCATCCCGGGGGCGATCCGAGTGATCCTCATGGTCACGGCGATCACGACAGCGACGGAATGAGCGCATTGAACGGCGTGTTCAAGCCGCCGCCGGACGCGGTGAAAGAAGATCTTACGCTGCCTTCCGGAACGCTCATTCTTCGCTTTGAAGATGCGAAGAAGAAGCCGATTGGCGGCTTTGAAATGAAGCTCGCGATCGTCGAAAACTCGATTGCAAATGGCGATTCGCGAAGCTATCTCAACCGCGCGGTGGGCGCCGACGGCAGCGTCCGTTTCGACGGTCTCGGTACAAAGTCGAACCTCGCTTATCGAGTGAGCGTCGTCCGCGACGGGGCGACCTACGCGCTCCCCCCCTTCCGAATGCCTGAAAAAGGGGGCATGGATGGCGTTCTCCACATCTACCCGGTGTCGCGTGAACTTTCGGGGAGCGGCGCGATCGTCGCGTCCAAAGCGGACGTCTACCTGGAACTCAAAGACGATCGCGTCCAGTTCGAGGAGAACATCAGTATCTATAACTTCGGGGAAGTGACCTGGGTTCCCCAGGAAGTCGTCATTGCGCTCCCCGAAGGATTTACTGCCGTCAGCGCTGGCGAGCAGATGAGCGATATCGGGATCGATCCGGTCGAAGGGAAAGGGGTACGACTCAAAGGGACCTTCGGCCCCGGACCCCACGACCTCACCTTCCGCTATCAAATGCCCTACGGCGGCGGAACGACCCTCAGCGCCCACACAGGGCTCCCACCCCACGCTGTCTCCGCGCGTGTAATTACTCCATCGGGCGGCGGACTTACGCTCGACGTCCGCGGCTATCCTCGGCCCCAGGTCGTCACGGGCGACGAGGGGCTCAAATTCCTCGTCACCGAGAAGGAATTCCAGCAGGGGGAACCGCTCGACGAGGGGGTGGTACTCACCGTTGGAGGCCTCCCCGGCGACAGCCTTGCCGCGAAAATCGTGACGGGCGTCTCCATGCTGCTCGTGATCGCCGCCGCGATCGCGTTTCGGCGCCGCGGCGACAAGGCGATCGATCCCCGACAGCTGGCTGCCGAAAAAACGCGTATTCTCGATGACTTGGTCGCCCTTGAGGCGGCTCGTCGGGAAGGTGTCGTCGGTCCGAAGAACTACGAACGCGAGCGGCGGGAACGCCTCTCCACCCTCGCGCGCATCCTCGCCCTCCTTGACGCGACCACTGCGGCGAAGCCCTAAGCGCGTCCGCCGGTCGCGGTTCCCCCTTGCGGCCTGCGCGCGACTGGCGCGATCGTGGAGGGATGCAGTCTTTCTCCTTCACGCAGGCCAACGGCGCTCCAAAAACCGTCCAAGGCTACCGCTACGCCCCACCTCGCGCCGGATCACGGCGCTTTGTTGCGGCCGGGCCGCGGACGCCTCGCCAGGTCGACCTGCGCCCGTTCCTCACGCCCGTCGAAGATCAATCTGCGACCAATAGTTGCGCGGCAAACGCCGTTGCGGGGGCCGTTGAGTATTTGATCAAGCGAGCCCATGGCGATGAGAGCTACGACGTAAGTCGTTTGTTTATCTACTACAATGGGCGCGCAGCAGACGGGGAAGAGATCGAAGATGAAGGCTGCGTCCTCCAGTCGGCGATCGCCGGACTGGAAGAATCCGGAGCCTGTTCGGAGGAGACCTGGCCCTTCGACGAGGAGAACGTCAACGAGCCTCCGGACGACGACGCGTTCGCGGAGGCCGAGAGCTTTTCCATTGAGGGTGCCGAGCAAGTCCCAACAAACTTGAATGCTTGGCGTGCAGCCCTCGCCGACGGCCATCCGATCATTTTTGGGTTAAAGCTCTTCGGGTCGTTCGACAAACACCGAAAACCGGGCCTCGTGCCGATGCCTACTCCGAGCGACCTTGGCCGGGAAGGCCACGGCGGTCACGCCATGCTTTGCGTCGGGTACTCGGACGTCGACGAGGTTTTTATCGTTCGAAATTCGTGGGGCGAAGAGTGGGGGGATCGGGGGTATTGCTACCTCCCCTACCGCTACGTGATGAATCCCGACTACAACTTCGATGATTCCTGGATCATCCGGAGCGTCGACGTCACCGAGCCCGACGAGTCGACCTGGTCCGACGACGACGAGTCGCTCCTGACGGCGATCGGCGACGCCATTGCCGGCCTCGACGAGGAGGGGCATGCGGCGCTGCTTGAACGCCTCGGAGAAGTCCCCGTAGACGTCCGCGTCGGCCTCCTCTTCCTCGCCGCCGCCGGCGCCGATGGCGCGCTGGAAGACGAGGAAATCGCCGAGGGGGCGGCCCAGCTCTCCGAGATCCTCACCGCTCTCGGATCCCGTCAGGATCCCGAAGACGTCTTGGCGAGCGCGGCGGAAACCTACGCGTCCGACGACGGGGACGCGCTCATCGAAGATACCATCGAGGCATTCGGTGAACTCTTCCCCGCGGAGGTACTCGCCTCATTGATTGAACAACTTCAATTGGTTGCGGAAGGCGACGGCGAAGCGAACGACGACGAGCAGGCCTTCATCGATGCGCTCACGGAAGCGTGGCAGGTCGCCGACGACGAGGAATGATCCCGTTCGCGACCGGCCGCAACCGTGGTCACCGGGGCTGTGGATAACCTCTGATCTCGGCGGGGTGGAACCCCCGGGAGAACTGCTGTGGAGAACTCAATGCTCTTCTTCTCCCCGCCCCTCCCCGCCGGGATCGTCGATCGCCTCCCCAGGATCGATGGATCCGATCTGTTCGATCTTGCTTCCGAATTCCGGTTATCCCCAGAACCCACAGGCTCTACAGATCCTACGATCCAATTCTTTAATTCTCTCTCTTCGAGAGAGAAGAGATCCGAGACGCGCGCGCCGACCGCCGACCGAACCACCCAACACCGCAGAACAGGACAGAACGCCCGCCGAGCAGCGAAAGGGGGTTCCGACACGACAGAGACCGAGTAGGGTGCGCGCTCCCATGGAACTGTCCGTCGCCAAAAAGGACCTCCTTCGTCTCCTCTCGCGCGTTCAGGGCGTCGCTGAGAAAAAGAGCACGATGCCCGCGCTCACGAGCGTCCTCCTCGCCGTGGACGGCCCGAACGCCCTTCGGATCGCCGCTACCGACCTCTACATTTCGCTCCTCGGCCGGGTCACCGCCGACGTGCAGAAAGGGGGCTCCGTCGCGGTGCCGGCCAAGGACCTCCTCGAGCGCGTCAAAATGATGCCCGACGGTCCGATCCACATCACGACCGGCGAAAACGCCCAGACGACGCTGAAAGCCCATGGGAGCGCCCGGCGCTACACGCTTCGCGGCCTCCCGGGGGACGACTTCCCGCCGCTGCCGGCCCCCGCCGAAGGGGCAGCAAGCCTCGCGCTCCCCGTCGAAGTCCTTCGCGAACTCATCGATAAGACGCGCTTTTCCATCTCGAGCGACGAAACCCGCGCCCACCTCAACTCGGCCCTCTTCGAGTGGGACGGCGATCTCGTCCGGATGGTCACGACCGACGGTCACCGCCTCTCGAAAATGCAAATGAAGGTCGCCGGGAAGCAGGCCTCGGCGGCGATGCTGATCCCCCAGAAGGCGATTTCCGAGCTCCGCGGCCTCTGCGACGAAGTGCTCGCGACCTGGGACGGAAAAGGCGAAAAGCCCTCGTTGCAGATTACCCAGAGCGGCGCGTCGGCGTTTTTCCAGGCGGAGGGGCTCACGTTCAGCGTGAAGCTCGTCGAAGCCCAGTTCCCGCCCTACCAGCAGGTCATCCCGCAGAACGCCGACAAGTCGGTCAAGGTCCCGCGGGCCGCCTTCGCCGATGCCCTCCGTGCCGTCTCCATCGCGGCGAGTGAGCGCAACGGCGGCGTAAAGCTGCATATTGCACCGAACCAGCTCCGGATCACCTCCGAGTCGCCGGACAGCGGCGACGGCTTCGACGAAGTGCCGGCCGAGTACGACGGCCCCGCGCTGACGATCGGCTTCAACGCGAAGTACTTCCTCGATGTTCTTGGAGCTCTCGGCAACGAGGAGGAGGTCACGCTCAGCCTCTTCGGCGAGCTCGATCCGGCGGTCCTCCGCCCCGTGTCGAACAACGGCGATCGCGACTTCCTCGCCGTCGTCATGCCGATGCTGATCTAGTCGCCTCGAATGCATGCACTATGCATCGAGAAGCTCGCTGTCTCCCAGGTCCGGAACCTGGTCGACGGCGAGTTCCGTTTCGGGGACCGGTTCAACGTCTTCGGCGGCGACAACGGCCAAGGGAAGACGAACCTCCTCGAAGCACTGTATGTGCTGGCGACGTCGAAGAGCTTTCGGACCAGCAAAATCCTGGAGATCGGTGCCCATGGGCGGGACGGGACGGCGGTCCGCATCGCCGGCGAACTCCGTGAAGATGGCCTCGCCCGCGCCCAATCGATCGTCGTCGCCCGCGGCAAACGGGACGTGCGCATCGACGGCAAACGCCCGAATACACTTCTGACGTACGCGGTACGGACGCCGATCGTCGTCTTCCATCCCCAGGAACTCGCCCTCGGCATGGGGCCCGACAGCGAGCGGCGCCGCCTCCTCGATCGCATCGCCCTCTTTCTTCGGCCTGCCGCCGCACACGCCTACGAAGCGCAGTCGCGGGCCCTCAAAGAGCGCCAGGCGGCGCTCGTCCAGCGGGGGACGGCCGCTTCCGATTTGGAGAGCTGGGAGGCGCTTGCCGTCGAGCATGGACGCGCCGTCGTGGTGGCGCGCGAGGCGGCAGCGGAGGCGCTCGGCGAGGCGGCGGCCGATACCTTCCGCGAGATCGGCACGCCGGGCCTTACCTTTTCATTGCACTATGCACCGAATAGCCCGACGAGCGACGACGCGTGGCGGAGCAAACTCGCCGAGCGGCGCACGCTCGATCTTCACCGCGGCGCGCCGACGGTCGGCCCCCACCGAGACGGCGTCACCTTCGCGCTCGACGGCGTCGGCATGCGCGGAGTCGCGTCCCAAGGGCAGCACCGTGCCGCCGTTTTAGCGATGAAAAGCGCGGAGATCGCCGTGCTCCAACGGGCGCGGGGCGTCCGTCCGATCCTCCTCCTCGACGACGTCTCGAGCGAGCTCGATGAGAAGCGCACCGCTGCCCTTTTCGACTTCCTCCGCGCCCAGGAGGGGCAGGTCTTTTTGACAACGACCCGCCCCGATTTGCTGCCGATGGATCGCTCGGCGCGGACCGATTTTTCCGTCCGAAATGGGCAGGTTTTACTGGCGCCGGGAAATAGTTAGTAAAGGGCCGGTTTTATTCAGGGAAATGCGAGCAGTTCCTTTGGCGAAATTTGCGAAATTCCGCTAGAAACGCCCTCCTCCCATGACGACCCCCGACGTGATCCCGACCGCCGCCGAGCCTTCCACCGCCGCCGAGTACAACTCGGAGAGTATTTCGGTCCTCGAAGGGCTCGAGGCGGTCCGCAAGCGCCCCGGCATGTACATCGGAAACATCCACGACGGGTCCGGGCTCCACCACCTTGTGTGGGAAGCGGTCGACAACTCGGTCGACGAGCACGTCGCCGGCTACTGCTCCTCGCTTTCGGTGACGATCCACTTCGATGGAAGCATTTCCATTGAAGACAACGGCCGCGGCATCCCGACCGGGATCCACGCCGAACAATCGAAGAAGATCGGCCGCGAGGTGAGCGCCGCCGAGGTCGTCATGACGATCCTCCACGCCGGCGGGAAGTTCGATCACTCGAGCTACAAGGTCTCGGCCGGCCTCCACGGCGTCGGCGTCTCGGCGGTCAACGCGGTCTCCGAGTGGTTCAAGCTGGAGATCAAGCGTGACGGGCTTGTTCACGCGATGGAATTCCGGAAGGGGATCCCGGTTGCGCCGCTCGTCATCGTCGGCAAGAGCGACAAGACGGGGACGAAAGTCACCTTCAAGCCGGACGTCGAGATCTTCACAACGATCGATTTTTCTTACGAAATCATCGCGAGCCGCCTTCGGGAATTCGCCTTTTTGAATGCCGGTTTCGTCATCCGTCTCGCCGACGAACGTACCGACGGAAAGAGCGAAGTCTTTGAGTACAAAGGCGGCATCAAAGAGTTCGTCGCGCTCCTGAACAAGACCAAGGAGCCGGTCCACGAGCACGTCATCTCCGTAAAGGCGGATGGGACGGCAGACTCGGGCGCCGTCATCACCGTCGAGGCGGCCCTCCAGTGGAACTCCTCCTATGCGGAGCAGATCTTCTGTTACACGAATAACATTCACAACCGGGACGGCGGCACCCACCTTACCGGATTGAAGGCGGCCCTCACGCGCGTCTTTAACAGCTACGGCCAGGCGGCAAATCTCTTCAAGGACGTGAAGAACGGCCTCTCCGGCGAAGACATTCGCGAAGGATTGACGGCGGTCATCACGGTCATGATCCCCGATCCGTCCTTTGACTCGCAGACGAAGAGCAAGCTCGTCTCCTCAGAAGTCAAAGGCATCACCGAAGGGGTCATCGTCGACAAGCTCGGGCAGTATTTCGAAGAAAATCCGAAGATTGCCCGCGAGATCATCGAGAAGGCAGTCCTCGCAGCGAAGGCGCGTGACGCGGCCCGCAAGGCGCGCGAGATGGTCCGTCAGAAGGGGCCCGATTATTCGGTTCTTTCCGGGAAGCTCGCCGACTGTCAAACGCGGGATCCCGCCGACGCAGAACTCTACATCGTCGAGGGGGACTCGGCAGGTGGGTCGGCCAAGGGGGGGCGCGATCGGAAGACGCAGGCGATCCTTCCGCTCAAGGGGAAGATCCTCAACGTCGAGCGCGCCCGCTTCGACAAAATGCTCGGATCGGCGGAAATCGGCACCCTCATCGCCGCCCTCGGGTGCGGCATCGGATCGCCCGAGCAGGGGGGGAACTTCGACGTCGAGAAGCTCCGCTACCACCACATCGTGCTGATGACCGACGCCGACGTCGACGGAAGCCACATCCGCACGCTGCTCCTCACCTTCTTCTACCGGCACATG
>JAAFHJ010000011.1:0-443 GCA_013298325.1 Myxococcales bacterium
GTCGTCGTGGGGGCGGATGACCTGGCCCGCGGACCGAGGCTCGCGACGCAGGACGCAGGGGGGGCGTTGGGTGGGCGTTGGGATTTCGCGTCCCGGTCGGCGGTCGGTGCTCGTGCGGGGCGTCCTCGGCGCCCGAGGCGCCCGGGAGGGCACGGCCGTACGTTTAATATTCCGCGCGTTCTTTTTCGAGCGCTACCGCAGAATCCAAGCATTTTGCCCCCTTCTTGCCCGGCGGTGGCGCTTGGACACGGGGCGGAAATTCCCGGGTCTTTCGGCGAAGGTGAAGTCGGTCCAAGAATCGATTGAATCGCGAGGACGCTTCATGCTTCGATGCTCGCGTTTCCGTTCACGCACGGTTCGGGCCAGGCACTCCGCCGCGCTCGAAACGGCCGCATCTGCGGCGCGCACGACCTGGGACCGTGCCCTCGGTCTCCCCTGGACCC
>JAAFHJ010000011.1:453-26373 GCA_013298325.1 Myxococcales bacterium
GATGTGGAAGCTGGTCATCGAAGACGACGAAGGTAAACGCACGGTCGTTCACCTCACCCGCGACGAATACTCGGTAGGCCGAAAGGAAGGAAATTCCATTCGGCTCACTGAGCGCAATATCTCGCGGGATCACGCCAAGTTGCGGAAGGTCACCAATGGTGGCACCTCCCACTACGTCCTCGACGACCTCCAGTCGTACAACGGCGTTTTCGTCAACGGTATCCGCATTGCGGACACCCAGGACATCGTCCACGGGGACCTCCTCCAGATCGGCGATTACCGAATCGTTATTCAGGACGAGACGGTCAACGAAAACACCACCCCGATGGAGCCGCCCGCCGACGCGGTCGCGACGGCCGACCTCAAGGCGACCCTCGCCCCAGGGCGAATCCGGCGTGGCCAGCAGCTCATGGAGCGGCCGAACCGCCTCGTGATGCTCGTCGGGCCGACGCCTGGTGAAGAGTACCCCCTCGAAAAAGACCGCATGGTCATCGGGCGCGCGGAAGACGCGGAAGTCTCGGTCAACCACAACTCGGTCTCCCGCGTTCACTGCGAAATCCACAAGCTCGGCGAAGGGCGCTGGGAAATCGTCGACAAGCAGTCGTCGAACGGCGTCCGCGTCAACGGCGCCGAGCTCACCCGCGGACTCATCGAAGCGGGCGACACGATCGAGCTAGGGGACGTCCGCTTCCGCTTCGTCGGTGCCGGTCAGATCTTCCTCCCCGGGTCGACGGAGAGCCAGCAGCTCACCGCCATCAGCGACCGCGACGCCGACGCCTACATGGGGCGCGCCGCCACTCCGGTGAAGAAGCCGACCTCCTTCCTCCCGTTCGTAATCGCGGGGCTCGTGCTTGGTGCCATCGCTGTCGCCGCCATCGTGATCTTTAGCAAACCCCACGACGGCAACGCCCAGGTGCTCCCCGCCGAGTCGGGCAGCGCGTCGACGACGCCGACCCCCACCGCGACGCCGACCCAGTCGACGCCTCAACCGGCGACGATCCTCGCCCAAGAGCGTGAAATTCTGACCGAAGCGCAGAAAAAGTGCACGGTCACCGAGTGCGACAAGGCTCACGCCCACCTGGGGGACATCAAAGAGGGCTCCGCAGCCCGGCTCGCCCCCGAGTTCCTGGAGGTCGAAAAGAAGTGGATGGAGATCCACTTTGCCGCCGCCGACAAACTCAAGGATGCCGCAAAGAAGCGCGCTGAATTCACGAAGGTAGCCGTCGACGGCTTCCTCCAGGAGACGCGCGAGGCAGCCAAGGCGAAGCTCGCCGAACTCGACGGTGCCGCCGCCCCTGAAGCGACCGGCGTTCCGGGGGTTCCGGGAACGACCGCCACGCCGAAGCCGACCGCCACCGCCAAGGCGAGCGATGCCGACCGCGCCCGAGAGATGATGAGTTCGGGCAACCTTGCCGGGGCCCGCTCGATCCTCGAGGGGAAAGCGCGCGCAGGGAAGGCGACCCCCGAGGAGGTTCAGATCCTCCGCAGCGTCTGCAAGGCGCAAGGCGACCGCGCCTGCCTCGACCGCTTCTCAAAGTAGCCGTCTGCAGGACTCTGCGCGAAGCCCCCGAATTACGAAAGTAGTTCGGGGGTTTTTGCGTTATTGCCTGCGCCCGGAACCGCCGGCGGCGGCGAAGAAGCGGCGAGCAGGGATGCACCTGCAGCAAGGAGCGCAAAGGCGGCGATCGCGAGCGCCATCGGGCGTGCGGTGCCGTCGTGGAGGCGGGTCACGAGCGTGGCGCCGGCGGCGGCCAGCGAAAACGAGAGGAACCCAAGCGTCGCCGAGGCGAAGCCTGCGCGGTGGCCGTGGCCTGCGAGCGCGAGTGCGGTGGTGTTTGGCGTGAGGAACCCCAACGAGCCGACGAACACGAACAGCGTGACGACGAGCGGAAGAAGGTGCCCCGACGTCGAGGCGCCGAGGACGGCGAGTCCCGCCGCACCGACGAAAAGGCCGCCCCGACGCGCGAGGGGGACCAGAACCGCCTCGGAGCGTGCGAGGCGTGCATTGAGCTGGGAGGCGAGGATGAGCGCCGCGGCGTTGGCCCCAAAATAGAGCGCGTAGCGACCGGCCGGCACGTGGTGGATCTCAAGGAGGACGAACGGGGAGCCGGAAATGTACGCAAACATCGCGGTGTTGCCGAAGGCACCCGCGAGCGCGTTCGCGACGAACCGCCGGTCGCCGAAGAGCGGGCCCACCTCCATCGGGGCCCGAACCGTTTCACCACGCGCCGGTTCCTGCGGAAGTCCGCCAGCGACGGCTGCGAGGAGCGCGGCACCGATCGCCGCCTGGACTCCGAATATCGACCGCCACCCAACTGCCGCGAGCAGCACGCCGCCGAGGCTCGGCGCGACGATCGGGGCGATCCCCATCACGAGGACGAGACGTGAAAAAAGCCGAGCTGCGACGGCAGGATCGTCGGTGCGGTCGCGCACGAGCGCGCGGGGAATCACCACAGCGAAGGCGCCTCCGAGCGCCTGGAGAGCCCGCGCGGCGATCAGCGCCCCGAGTGACGGCGCGACCGCGCACGCGAGCGAACCACCCGTGTAAAGGGCGAGGCCGACGAGGAGCGGCGTCCGCCGCCCGAGCCGATCGGCGACCGTCCCTGCCACGAGCTGCCCCAGCGCAAACGCGGCGAAGAAGCTCGCCAGCGTCGCCGGGACTGCGGCGGGAGAGCAATGGAGATCGGCCGCAATCGCAGAAAATGCCGGCACATACATGTCGATCGAGAGCGGCGCTACCCCAGTGAGCGCGCCAAGAAGGGCGACGAGGCGCGGCGACACCGAATTCCCAGACACCCTCAACCTACAAGCAGCCTTTCGGCGTCGTGGGAACTTTTCCACGGGAACGACAGGTTGCGCGCTGGTGGACGAACGCGAAAAGAAACGGGCAAGACCGAAGTCTTACCCGTTCGTTGTGAGACACTAGCTGGGCAACTTAATCGGAGTAGACGCCGTGCTTTTCGGCATTTTCGCAGCCAGTTTCCACCTTGGTGTCGTTGTCCTTGTTTTTCACGATCTTGAACTCGACGCGTCGGTTCTTTTCCCAGGCCTTCTCGTTGTGGCCGGGGTCTTCCGGGCAGTACTCGCCGTAGCCCTTCGCCCGGAGACGGTCACTAGCGACGCCGCGCTTGGCGAGTTCGGCGACGACATTCTCGACGCGCTTCTGCGTGAGTTTCAAGTTCTTGTCGTCGTCGTTACGCTCGTCGGCGTGGCCGGCGACCTCCAACAGGAGGAACTCCGGATGCCCCTTGATCGCGGCGGCGACCGCATCGAGAATCGGGTTTGATGCCGAGAGAATCTCGGCAGACCCCGTCTTGAATTGGATCTTCTTCAAGATCACAATGCCACCGTCGGTGACTTCCACGTCCCCTTTGTCGGGGCAGCCGTCTTCGTCATCGATGCCATTGAACGTTTCCGGAACCGTCGGGCACTTGTCCTTCAGATCCAAAATTCCGTCGTGATCGGTGTCGGGCTCGGGACACCCTTGGAATTCCTTGATTCCGAAGTCCATCGGGCACTTGTCGACGGCATCCGGGATGCCGTCCTTGTCGTTGTCTTCCGGGCAGCCGTCGTCGTCTTCGATGCCGTCTTTGTCCTCGGCGACGTCGGGGCATTTGTCGAGCCGGTCGATGATTCCGTCATGATCCCGGTCACCATCGCGGGACTCCGGGCAGCCGTCCCAGTCTTCGTCGCCGTCTTTGTCTTCCGGCTCGTTCATACAACGGTCTTTGAGGTCGGGGATGCCGTCCTTGTCGTTGTCGGGATCGGGGCAGCCGTCGCTATCCTCCCAGCCGTCGTAGTCTTCCGCCTGGGTCGGACAGTGGTCGACGTCGTCCTTGATGTGGTCGCCGTCGGCATCGCCGATGGAAGGTTCAAAGATAAAGCCGAGAAAGCCGCGCCAGTCGGCCCCTTCAAAGCCGCCGGTGAGCCGCTTGCCGCCGCCGAGCATGAGGTAGCTGTTCTGCTCGACGAAGAGCTTCACGCCGACGACCGCCTCCGTCGACAGCTTCGTGTCGGCACTCGCCGCGCTGGAAAGGAGGTAGGTGCCGTAGGTTTCGCCGACGATATCGAGCGGGGGCGCAACGCGAATCGCAACAGCTCCGCCAAAGGTGCCGCGGCTTCCGTCGACGAACGTCCCATTTTTCAAATCAAGTTTCGTCCCCGAGGCGGAGTGGCCTCGGAAGCCGGCATTGAGCCCGATCTTTAGCCATTGGGATCCCCCGAATCGCTTCTCACCGAGGAGCTGGGGCCAGTACCAGAAGCCGGGATCGGCGGCGCCATTCTTCGGGGCGGAGCCGATGGAGGTGCCGGCTTGTGCCGCCACCGAGAGGCCGAAACCGTCTTCCACCCGGAGAATTCGGAATTTTCCGTGGGCGGCGACGTAAGAGAGCGACTGCGCGTCGAGCTGGTTTGCGCTCCACTGGGTCGTGTTCACCGTCGCGTTCGGCGGTGTGGCATTGTCGTACTGGGCGCCGGCCGCGAGGAGGTTGATCGGTGCGGAGATGCCGACAATGAGTCGGTTCGCGATTCCGTAGTTGAAATGGACGGTGCCCTGGAAGCTATGCTCAATGAGGTTCGCCCCGGGTTGCCCTTTGTCAGGTACACGGAGTAGGCCGTTTCCGTAATCAAGAACGAGCCCAAAGGAGAGATCCTTCGCGCCAAGAACTTCGGTTCCGTTGACGGTGAAAAAGCCTTTGGAATCGAGGGCGGGGCGGAAAAGGTGGGTGTCGAAGCCTTTGCCATTCCCCGGGGCGACCGCGTCTTGCGCGTAGGCCGCAGCGGGGGCGAGCCCGGCGAGGAGGGCGAGGGCGACGGTCAGGGACCGACGGGGGGCGGAGTGGGACAACGACCTCATGGTACGCGACTTACCGCACCCCGATGGAAAGGCGAAGTTCCTTGGGGAATCGCCCCCCCAGCGCGGCACGCGCCCCAAACGGGGCCATTTCGGAGTACGGTGCGGCGCGTGTCCGCCTTCGCGAAACGCGCCGCTGAGCTTCGACTCCTACGACGCGCCGGGAACCGGGCTTTTTTGACGGAACCTGGCGCCAGTCGCCGCTCTCCGAAACCTATACGGTCCGCGAGTGGAACGACACCTGCGGCCCGCGCCCGCAGAACGGCTCCCAGGGGGGCGGCGAGACGGTCACCATCACGAGCCAAGGGGACGAACTCCTCTTCAGCGGCGGCGGGCGCCCCTTTCGCACCACGGAATGCACCGACCCGACCCCCCGCGACGCCCACAGCCGCGGCCCCGACGGGAAAAGCTTCCGCACCCATTGTGCGACCCCGGCGGGCGATCCGCGGCGCGCCATCCTTTCAACGGCGATTACCGGTGGCGAAAACCGTATCGATCTCGTCGAGACTGGGACCTACGAGGTCACGCTCAAAGAGGGCCGCTGCCTCGCCGATGTCCGCCGCACCCGGAACTGGACGTCGATCGCCCACGCCGCCAAAGCGCCACCGCCGCCGGTGGTTGAGCCACCGAAGCCGCCGCCGGTCGTCGAGCCGCCGAAGCCGGCTCATGCCTGCGACGGTCCCCGCGGCGTCGCCGCCAAGCTGGAGGTCCGCCCCAGCAAGAAGCTCCTTCGTCCCGGCGAAAAGTTTAATCTTCGCGGCGTGTTGAGCGATGAGGCCGGGTGCCCGGTTGAGGGCAAGATCGACTACACCGCCGACAAGGGGGCTCCGCTCACCGTCGATGGGCGTGGCCTCGTCGACACAAAGGCAGAAGCAGCCCCCGGTGAGTACGCCATCGTCGTCTCTTCGGGGGGCCGTGAAACGAAGATGATCGTCCAGATCGTTGCCGCCGATCGCTACGAAGCGCTCCTCGCGGAGGAAGGGCTCGACGCGGAAGGGGAGCGAAAAGAGGGGGCCTCCGTCGCTCTCCCGCCGCCGGTTGGCGGGGGTGGCGAGGCAAAGAGCGACGACCCCGGCAAGCGCCGGAAAATGCTCTTTCTCGCGATTGTCGGTTCGCTTGCTATCCCCTTGGGAGTTCTCGCGTTTGTCCTTTTGAAGAGGAAGTCACGCGCGGAGGCGGCGGCGGCGGCGTTGGAAGCGCGGCACGCGGAGCGTCTTTCGGCGACCAAGCAGCGAAATGACCACCGAAAGAACGCCTACGAGGCGGAACTCCGGGCCCACGAAGATAGCCTTCGGAACCGGGAAGAGGTCGCGGCGCGGAAGCGTACGGAGCGCGAGGCAGCCGACGCACGTCGCGAAGCGGAGGCGGCGGCCCGCGCCCGGCAGAAGCTCGCCTGCCCGGTCTGCCGGCGCGAGTACGAGGCGCCGATGGCCCACTGCCCCGAGGACGGAACCAAGCTCGCCGCTGCGACGGCCGACGAAGGTCCGAGCGGTCTCGTCTGCCCGATCTGCACGCGCGGCTTTGCCGTCGGCGTGAAAGTCTGCCCGACGCATGGCGAGGAACTCGTCGCGGCGACGCTCGTCGGAGGCAGTGGGGGGGAAGCCCTCAAAGGGAAGATCTGCCCGGTCTGCGGCGACAAGTTCGACGGCACCCACAAATTCTGCGGCAAGGACGGCGCTGCCCTCGTGCTTCTGAATTGACGTCGGCGGAGACCAATTTGTGGCATTGAGCGCCGCAAAAATATCGGTTGTTCACCAGATCTTGGGCCAGGCCGCGACGTACTCGCGAGCATGACCTTTGTTCGCACGATCTCGGTTTCGGTCGCCCTTTTCCTCGCGGCGTGCGCCCCTGCTGCCCCCGCTTCTTCGCCAGCTGCCGCCGTCTCCTCCCCGGATCCCTCGATCGCCGCACCGGGGCTCGCCGCCGACCGGCAGCACTTTGCCGCTGATACCATCTTCGTCGGATCCTGCTCGGAGGGGCATGGTTGCTACGAACTCCAGCTTCACGCCGACGGGACCGCCGTCCATGTGCTCCAAGATGCTCGCGTTTTCGGGAGCTACCGCCTCGACGGAAAGGCGCTGATCCTCAGCTCGAAGACCCCGGAGCCGACGGTGTCGACGCTCGCGACGACCGATGACTTTCGGACCCTTGAAGGGGGCTACCGCTTCACCCCTGGATCGCGGTGACCGCTTCGTCGCGGAGCCAGGTCCGCTGACGGCGGACAAACACCCGTGTCGATCGCACGATCGCGCCGAGCAATTCGGCCTCGGGGAGCGCGCCATCCACGAACGAGACGACTTCTCGGTAGCCGACCGACCCCATCGGCCGGGCGCTCCGGTAGCCGTCGGCGAGGAGGGCGCGCGTTTCGTCGATCCATCCGCTGGCGAGTGCTTCCGCGGCCCGCGTCGCGAGTCGCCCCTCAAGCTCCTCGGTGGAACGGCCCGGCGTGAGGAGCTTGTAGGGGTAGCGGGACTGACGAAACCCGTGTTCTTCCTGGAGCTTACTCAGAGGGACGCCGCCGAGTCGGAAGACCTCCAAGGCCCGGCTCGTGCGGACGAAATCGTTCGGATGGAGGCGCGCGGCACTCGCCGGATCGACGGCGGCGAGCGCTTCCCAGACGGCGGCCCGCCCTTCCCGCTCGGCGAGTGCAGCGAGTTCCGCCCGTACTGCTGTGTCGCCGCGGGGCGCTTCGGCGAGCCCCTGCACGATCCCCTTCATCCAGAGGAACGTCCCCCCGACGAGGACCGGGCGTTTGTTCCGCGCGCGAAGGTCGGCGATGGCGGCGTCGGCCCGCGCGGCGAAGGTGCCGGCGTCGATGGCGTCATGACCGTCGACGATGTCGATCAAATGATGAGGAACTTCCGCCTGTTCAGCCGGCGTGGGCTTGGCGGAGCCGATGTCGAAGCGTCGGTAGATCTGCACGCTATCGATGGAGAGGATTTCGCCGTCGAGGGCCTTCGCGAGGGCGATGGCGAGCCCCGTCTTCCCGCTCGCCGTCGGGCCGACGACGCAGGGAAATTCGTCGTTCCCGCGAAAGAGAGCGACGGCGTCGTCGAGGCGCATCTGCGCGTTAGCGGGATTTGCGTTCGAGTTCATCGAAGGCGAGGCGGGTCACGAGCGGGCGCCCGTGGATGCTGGGGAGGGAGAAGTCGGCACTGTCAAGAATGTCTAAAAATTCGCGAACTTCGTCGGGGCTCGGCAGTTCGTCGCGGGTCGCCGCCTGGCAGGCGAGGAGCGGATGGGCGGCGGTCAACGGGGCGCCACGCGCGGCCAAATCAAATAGGGCATGAATGAGCGTTTCCGGGAGTCCTCGCCCCGTCAACACCTGCGGAATTCCTACGACGGCGATCGCGCGATCGCCGGTACGGCGGAGGTCGAAGCCGAGCGCAGCCAGGTAGTGGCTCGCCCCGTCAAACGAGGCGGCCCGTCGGGCGTCGAGGGGGAAGGGGAGCGGCGAATCGATCCGTTCGCTCGTCCACGCACGGGCCGCGGCGAGCCGCCCGAGGAGGACCCGTTCTTCAATGGCGTGGGCATCGAGCACGAAGAGCGCCTCGGCCCCCTCCGCGAGGAGCCAGCGCTCACGCAAAGGGCCCAAGTAGCGAAGATTCGAGTAGAATTTGGCGCTTCCAAACAGCGTGCTCGGCCCTGGTTCCGAGGGGGCCGGAGCGGGCGGCGGCGCGGCGACCGGGGCAAAAAAGGGCGTAGGCGCAGGCAGGACCGGCGCCGGTGCGACGGGGGCGGCTTGAGCGGGGGGTGAAACGGCAACTGGCGCTGGGCGCGGTGCCGGTAGGCGCTCGCGAAGCTCCAACGGGGCTTGCGCGCCGAGAAATTGGGCCGGTTTGTAGGTGCGATCGCCGCTGGGACGGTCACCGGTGGGACGATCGTCGCGGGCCGCTTCGAAGGGGATCGCGCCGAGGGGGCGCGAGAACGACGGCGTCAGCGCTTCACGGACCCCCCGTGTCACCGCCTCGAAGACGGCGCGCGGATCCGAGAAACGGACTTCCGCCTTCTGGGGGTGGACGTTTACGTCGAGCGTATCTGGCGGGACTTCCAGGTAAAAAACGCCGACCGGATAACGCCCTGCCGGCAGCAAGGCGCCGTACCCCTGGGCGATCGCCCGCGCGAGCATCCGGTCGCGGACCGGCCGCCCGTCGACGAACAGGTACAAGCCGGTCATGCCTGCCCGCGCCCGTTCGGGGAGGCTCAGCCACGCCTCGAAGGAGACGCCGGAGGAGACGGCCGCCGCCATCGGGAGCAGGCGCTCGCCGGGGTGGGCCTCCCGGGCACGCTCGGCAAGCGTTGCCGTCCGCAGGTACTCGCGCGCGAGCTTTCCGTCCTTGAAAAAAGTAAATTTTACCGAGGGATGCGCGAGTGCCGCCAGGTGAACGACCTCGGCGACGTGGGAGGCCTCGGTGGCGGTCGTCTTCAGGAATTTCCGCCGGGCCGGCACATTGAAGAAGAGGTCGCTCACGGTGATCGTCGTGCCGACGGCGGCCCCCTGAGGCCCCTCGGAGAGGCGCTCGCCACCGTGGATCACGAGGGAAAATGCCGCGTCAGCGTCGGCGGTGCGTGTCGTCAGCGAGAAGCGTGAGACCGAGGCGACGCTCGGCAGCGCCTCGCCACGAAACCCAAAGGTCCGCAGCGCCGAAAGCTCCTCAAAGCGAGCAATTTTGCTCGTTGCGTGCCGCTCGACGGCGAGGCGCGCGTCGTCGGGTTCCATCCCGCAGCCGTCGTCGGAGACGAGCAGGCGCGCGAGGCCCCCTTGGTCAATTTCCACGCGGACATGGGTGCATCCTGCATCAAGTGCATTCTCCACCAATTCTTTCACCACGCTCGCCGGGCGTTCGACGACTTCCCCGGCGGCGATCTGATCGACGAGCGTCGACGGGAGCCGCGAGACCTTGCGACGCGGAGGGGGCGCCGCCTCGCTCATCCGGCGCGGCCGACCGACTCAGGCTCGTCGGAGTCCTCGCCGTCGACGACGCGGGGCCGGGAAAGAGCAAGAAGAACAAGCCCTGCGAGCATCGTCCGGAAGGTGAGCATCGTGCCGGCGACGTAGCCAATCGATCCGGCGACCTCCGGGTGGCCGATCGCCTTCCCAAGCTCGGCGCTCACCTCCGCCTCGGCGGCGCGTGGCCCCTTCAGCGCGAAAAAGGCAAGGACGAGGACCACTGCCTGGACGAGCACAAGCTGCCGCAGCCGACCGACGGCGCCGGGGCGCTGGGCGAGGACACGCGCTACAAAGGCGAGCATCGCCATGCCGAGGACGAACTCGGCGGAAGCGACTGCAACTCCAACCTTTTTTACCGCAAAGAGCGCTTGCCGCTGAGCCTCCACGCGGGCGGCGACGGCGACGCGCCCTTCTTCCGTCGGCGCCGGGATCGTCGCCGGATCGACGGCGGTCCACGGGCTCGAGTAAATTTGAAGGGTTGTGCAGCCGCCGAGCGTCCCGGTGGCGGCGAAGCCGAAGCAGACCGCAAGCGCCGCGAACAGGTAGAGCGGGCGGCTGCGTCGTGGCGCGGGGGCTTGGCGGGGCATTTCCATCGGGGGCGCGGGACGAATAGCGCACTTCCGAGCGTCGCCAAGGGCGATCCGTGCGCGCAGGGCCGACTCTGCTTTCGCAAGGCAGTGAATGTGCGTAGGTCACTCCGGTGGGCTTGCGCAATCGTGTGTATTTTGCATGCATAGCGGCATTGTTGCTGCCCGGGTGCCTCGCCCTGCGTACGCCTTCCGAGCGGGCTTTTCCCCGCGCGGCGTTCCGCGACGACGATGGCGCCCAAGCGCTTGCCGCCCTCGCGAAGCGCGCCGCCGAGGCCACGCGGTCGGCGGAGACAAACGTGCCCTCCGATCTGGCGTCTCGCCGGGCGGAGAAAAATGCTTCCACGTCGGTGCAGGCAGTCTTTCGGGATCGCGACGGGCGGACGCTCGTCGGCCTGCCGCTCGCCGGCCGTCGCTGGGCGCGGGATCTCGTCACCGAACCGCCGCTCGCGCTCGCCGGCCAGTTCCTCGTCGTGGCGGACGGAAACGGCACCCTGACCGTCCTCGACACGATGACCGGAAATATCCGCGGCCGCCGCGCCATCGGCCCGCGGGAGCTCGTCGGGGCCGGGGCCGACGGGAAGCACCTTGCCGTCGTCCTCCACGACCGCGGGCGGGCCCATTTGGGTGCGCTCTACACGTTGTTGGTCCTCAATCGCAACGAGGAGCCCGAGCTCGAGATCGAGAGCGCGTTGCCGCTCGGAGGGCCGGCCGTCTACGCGGAACATGTCTTTGTTCCTACCGAATTTGGGGTCGCGATCCTTTCCATCGCGAGCGCGCGCACGGTGGCGATGCTCGCCTATCCCGCCGACGTCGCGGCGACTTCCTCCCGGGATGCCGCCGTCGGAGTCGCGACCGTCTACGGGGCGACGGTCCTCGTAACCGCTCCAGAATTCCTCCTCCGCATCGATCCACAGACCCTGCAGACGGCGAGTCGCCGCGTCCCAGGTGGGGGCTCGATCGGTCTCGATACGTTCGTCGCCGAGGGGGGGACCGCCCTCTCCTGCACGAAATCGGGGGCGGTGATCGCGCGGAGCGTCGACGGTTCCTTGGAGCTCGCCCGGAGCGGCATCGATGCGTCGTCGTGCGTGATTGCGGCGCCGCCCACCTTCCGGATGCCGACGCTCCCGCCGAGTCTCCAGCGTCGTTGAATCGCGAGTCGGGCTAGCATCGGCGACCGATGGCCTCTTCGAGCTCCTTCACGGTTCACCGCCCCGTTGTCCGATCGTTTTCCAAGGCCTACGAAGCAGAGGCCGCCGCCTGGGTGCGCGCGGGAGGTCACGCCGTCGTCTGGGACACGCGCAACCGGCCCAACGGGCGCACCGTCAAGCACGCGACGCTCGTCGTTGGGCCGATCCCGCGGGAGACGGCGACCTCCTCCCGGAGCGACCTCCCGCTCGCGACCCAGCTCGCGCTGTTTTCCCTCTTGGATCTTGGAAAAAAGCGCTGGACGACGCCAGCGCGCGGGGTGTTCGCCGGCCTCACGACGGCGATCGTTCCGCCGGGCGATCACTGGATCGTCCGCCGCCGTATCGAGCGCGACGGCACCTTCCCCGCCGCCACCCAGGCGCTCCTCCTCGACTGCCTCGCCTGCGGCGCCTGCTGCAAGGCGAACGAGGTCTTCCTCGACGAAGCCGACCTCGAGAGGTTCCGCGAGGGAGGCCGCCCCGAGCTCGCGAAGCCCCCCTTCACGCGACGCAAGGACGGGAAAACGTTAATGACGCTTCTTCCGGACGAAGAACAGCGGTGCAGGCATCTTGCGGAGAGTAATCAATGCGACATCTACGAGCTTCGGCCCGAGCCGTGCCGCGATTTTCCCGCCGGAAGCGAATGTTGCTTGTATACCCGTGAAGAAGAACTCGGTTTGAACATCGCCTACCAAGAGCACTCCTATGACTGAAATGATGAAAGCCGTTCGAATTGTCGGTGGCGAACTCGCCTATGGGGAGGTGCCCCGCCCGGTACCCCGCGCCGGCGAACTTCTTGTGCGTGTGGCGGCGACGGCGGTCAATCGCGCCGACCTGCTCCAGGTGCAAGGCCTGTATCCTGCACCTTTCGATGCACCGCAGGACATCCCCGGTCTCGAGTATGCCGGCGAGGTCGCCGCGATCGGCGAAGGCGTGCCCGCATCGGATTTTTCTTTGGGGGATCGGGTGTTTGGGCTCGTCGGTGGCGGGTCCTACGCGGAGTACGTCGCCGTCCATCACCGGGCGGTCGCGCGAATTCCGGCGGCGGTGACCGCCCCACTCACCGAGGTAGCGGCGGTGCCGGAGGCGTTCCTCACCGCCTACGACGCCATCGTGACACAGGGGGGCCTTGCCGCCGGCGATACGCTCTTGATTCACGCGGTCGGCAGCGGCGTCGGCACGGCGGCGGCCCAAATTGGGCACGGTCTCGGCGCGGTCGTCGTCGGGACGGCGCGGTCGCCGGAAAAGCTCGAACGCGCGAAAGAATACGGGCTCTTACACGGGATTATCCCGGGCGGCCCCTCTCCAAGTGGGCCCACACCGACCTTCGCGACCGCCGTGCTCGCGGCGACGGGCGGCCGTGGGGTTGACGTCGCCCTCGACCTCGTTGGTGGCGCCTACGTCGGCGAGACGGTCGCAGCGATGGCGCTCGGTGGCCGCATCCTCCTCGTCGGTTTGACCGGCGGGCGGACCGCCGACGTCGACCTCGGGGCGCTCCTCCGCAAGCGAGTTCGCATCCACGGGACGGTCCTCCGATCGCGCCCTCTTGAAGAACGGATCGCCCTCCACGCGGTCCTCGAGCGTCGAATCGCGCCTCGCCTCGCCACCGGCGCCTACCGCCCCGTCGTCGACGCCGTCTTGCCCCTCGCCGAAGCGGCCGAAGCCCATCGTCGCATCGCGAGCAACGGGACCTTCGGCAAGGTTGTCCTCGTCCCCTGACTAGCCGCGGCGGCGGGCCAAAAGCGCTGCGATCATTGCAAAAAAGCCGATCGTTCCTCCGATAGGTGCCCACACCGGGGCTCCGTTTGCCGCCGCGCAACCGGAGCCTCCGAGATCGTCGCCGGCCGGAATCGCGCCCGCATCTCGGGGCGGCCTGCCCCCATCGGCGGCGGCCCCGGCATCGGCGACCGAAATCCCAAGGTCGGCCGCCTGCTGGGGCCAGTAGGCGGCGCACGTCGTTGTCGGCGTACCGGCGGGGCAGGCGAGGGGGCCGCGGAGCGTCGACAGGCCGAGCTTTCGCGCGAAGGTCCGTCCGCCGTCCTCCGAGCTACCGACGACGAAGCCGGAGACCTCGTTCGAGCAGGCCCACAGCGTGGTTCCGTCGGTCGCAAGGCATTGAATTTGTACGTTAGAACGCTTCTCCAACGCCCAGGGTTCCTCGGGGGCCGCCGTCGGGGTTGCGAAGAGGAGTCGGTCCTTGGGGCCGCCGAGGTAGAGGCCGGCGCCATCGGGCGTGAGCGCGAACCCGAGCATCGGCCCCTGGAGGGTCGCCTTGACGGCGAAGGTTTTGCCGCCGTCGCGGGAGACGAGGAGGCGGCTTTTCGTGTCGGGCGTGCCGGCGGTCCGCGCGTAGACGACGTCGGCGTTCTTCGGATCGACGGTCGCGAGGTAGACGCCGCGCTCGTCGCCAAGGAGCGGAATCGCCGTCTCCGCGAAGGTGATCCCGCCGTCTTCCGAATGGGCGATGAGCGCGGTCCCGGTCGGTCCAAGTCCTCGAAACCCTGACGTATAGAGGCGCTTTGGATCGCTGGCGGCGAGCTCGACGGTCTCGAAGCGGAAGGTGGCATCGAAAACGGGGGCGAGCGCCAGCGTCGTGTACACGCCCCCGCCATCACGGCTCACCGCGAGCTTGTTTGTATAGTACAAGGTTCCGTCATCGCCGGTCCGGTCGTACTTGGAGGCGACGGCGACGACGTGGGTGCTATCGGCGGGATCGACGACGAGATCGATGGCGCCGCCGAAGCCGCGATCGACGGCGGGGCTGCAAAATTCCTCGGTGGCGCGGCCGAGCCCTTCGAAGGCCGAGTAGACGTAGGCCCCCTTGCCATCGGCGCCGCGAACGGCGCCAAACGTCGGATCTTGCACGCCATCGAAGCCGAGCGCCGGCTCACAAACCCAGTCCCAGGTGATGCCTGTGTCCTTCGAGAGGGCGACGCCGAAGGTCGTCCGGAGGAGGATTTCGCTGGCCGGGAGCCCGGTCCCGGGGCGCGGAAGCACGATCTGCCCGGCCGCCGGCACACGCCCATTGGCCTGCGCCGTTGCGGCCATCGCCGGCACCAGAAGCGCACCAAGGACCCCAAGAATCGCTCGCGAAACGGCCATCGGGCGAGCCTAGAAGGCGGCCGCCGAATCTGCCAGGGGATCGGTGCCTACCAGGTACCCCCCGATCAAGATCCACCTGATAGCTAGATTTAGAGAAACAAGATCAGTTGCTTGTGTTCGTCTGGAAATCGCCAAACGAGCCCATTTGTATGCATGGTGCACAGAAATCTTCACTCCGCCCCCTCAATCACGGCTCTCGCTCCCAAGAATCCCTCTTCTCCCTCCAAATTCACCCTCTCCAGCCCTCGATTCTCCTCTCTCACCCCGGAAATCCCAATCTCCAGACGCGCGGAAACAGACCCTCTTTCGAGAGCCTGTTCCGCACTATTCAATTCCGTGTCCGGCCCTTGTTTCCCGACCGGTGAGACCGGATCGGAGAACGCGGCGCGCGGCCCCTACGCCGCAGGCAAAGGCACGTACACCGCCCGCGGGTAGCCGTAGGTGAAATGCATTTTGCCCGTCCCCGCGGGGAACGTCACGCGGCGCTTGCCAGCTTTCACCGCTTCTAGCGCGATCCGGTGTGCCTTCCGAAAGGCCCGCATCTCCGCGATCAACCGCTTCGCCGTCGCCAGGTCGCCCGCCGTCGTCAATCGCGGGACGCGCCCGCCAAATTTCTCGTAGGTCTTCGCGCGGGAATGCGGATTCGTCGCGAGGACCCGCAGTCGCCCGGCGAACCTCCCTGAATGACGGCGCCGCGCCGCCTTGATCTTCTTCGAAAGATGCGTCGCCACCTGCGTCGCCATTTCGGTCACGCTCCCAAAGAGTGCCACCGCCTCCTTCGGTGCTCCCATGCGAAACTTCACCTCCGGCGCATTGGTTTTGTCGTCCTGCGCCAGGTACTCACGGGGCCGCTTCACCGCCGTCGATGTCCCAAAGAGATCCTCCACCGCGGAGATCATTCCGGGCCATTCTTCCGGCGACGCGACAAGCCCTGCCTCGACCGGATTTGCCATCGCGTACGCGATCTTCTCCGCGATGGCCGTCGTGCCTTCGAGGCGGTTGTACGTCCCGTCCGGCTTGTCAAACACGCTCGACGGCAGCCCGTAACGGACCTTCACCGTGTCGGCGAGCATCTTGTTCCGTTCTTGGAGGAACATCGAGATCTCGCCCCGTCGGTCAAACAGCACTTCGTGGATATGGTTTGACATCACACAAACGGCGATCACCTCAATGCCATACGCCTCCGCGTAGCGTGCCGTCGCGTATTTGTAGAGCTGTTCGACGCTGGAAGCGTACTTCCCGCCGCGGTCATAGTTCGGCGTGAACTTGTGGGCGCGGTCGACGCAGCGCCGCGTGACTTCGTAAAAGGTGCCGGGGAGATACTGCTGGGCATAGGACATCCCCGTCGCCCCCCACGTCGCGTACCAACCTGAATTCCCAGCAAATCTGGCCGTTCACGGGCGGGTAGGGGGTGGCCCCGGGCAAATTTGCCTGGCCCGGGCCAGGGGGGACTCGCCGCAGCAGAGCGCGCACAACGGGCGTCTTGACCCATTTGCATGCATAGTGCACAAAAGGCTTCCCCCCGAACGCCCATCCAGGCTTCGAAGGCGGCCGCCGAAACCGCGCGGGGATCGGCGTCGTGCTAGGTGCGCGCCGTGGAAGTCGTTCGCCTCGGCGCAGCCCCTTGGGAGGCGGCCCTCGCGCCAAGCGAGCCGTTGGGAGCGGTCAATAGTGGGCTGGTTGCGGCGGCGCGCATGCTCGCGAGCCGCCTCTACGGCCAGTTCGCGGAGCCGGCCCGGCCCTTGCCCAAACGGGCGGCGCCGGTCTTTTGTGTCGGCAGTACGACGCTCGGCGGAGGCGGAAAAACACCGTTTTCACTGGCACTTGCACGGGCTCTCTCCACACCATCGCGGCCGGTCGCGCTCGTCACCCATCGCTACCGGGCGCTTGCCACCGGTGGCCGGTCCTCACCGCTGTCCGACGACGAGCGCTACCTGCGCGGCCGTTGGGACTATGTGTATGCTGCACCTACGCGCGTCGCCGCCTTTGCCGCCGTCCCGCCGGAGATGCCAATCGTTGTCGACGGCCCCCTCTCGCGGGCCACCTCGGGCGGCGCCTCCCTCCTTCTCCACGACGGGACGACGCCAATTCCGCCCCACACCCCACCGGCCGGGCCCCTGCGGGCGACGCTTGAGCGCCTGTATGCGGCCGCCGATCATCGCCTGTTTTTGGGACCATCCGAGCACCGCCCCCCCGGTTTCGGGGGGGGACCGATCGAATTCCACCTCGAAGGTCTTGAGGCGTTGGCGGCGCTTCCCGACGACGCCCCGCGCATCCTGGTGACCGCCCTCGCCCGCCCGGAACGGGTCGTCGCCCCGCTCGCGGCGGCCGGGGTGCGCATCGATGTCCACCTCCAGCTCCCCGACCACGGCCTCGGTGACAATGGAAATCGCCCTGTTTTTCAAGCGGTTTCCGCGCTTCTCGCCCGCTATCCCGGCGCCGTTTTCGTCGCTAGCAACAAGTGTATGCTGCATCTACCGGTCGACGCCGATGACTCCATTTTCGGGCGCCCCCTCCACCGGATTGACCGTGTGCTCGTCCCCCCTTCGGCGCTGCTCTCCCACCTTAGGCGCGCCGTCTGAGGCCCCTCCGTCCGGATCGCTGGAAAGCGCCCCCTGTTTGGTCGTATCTTCGCAGGCCCGCCCGTGAGCAACAGCGACGATCGCGAAGAAAAGACCAGGGTCACCTCGATCCAGCCCCAGCTCCCCACTGAGCTGCCGCGGGGGGGAGACTGCCTTGTGGTCATCTACACCAAGGAGCCGACGCTCCTCGGGAAGCGCTATGTGCTTGATATGAGCCATATGCGCGTCGGTCGTGGCGCGGAGAATCACGTCGTCCTCGACGGCGATTCCGTCTCCCGGCGACATGCCCACTTCGAGCAGCGCGGCGCCGCCTGGTGCGTCGTCGACAACAACTCGACGAACGGCACCTACGTCAACGACGTCCAAATCCGCGACTTCCAAGAGCTCCGCAACGGCGATCGCATCAAGATCGGCGGAACGATCTTCAAGTACCTCTCCGGCCAAGACGTCGAGGCCCAGTACCACGAAGAAATTTACCGGATGACCATCATCGATGGCCTCACCGGAGCCCACGTAAAGCGTTTCTTCTTGGAGGCGCTGGAGAAAGAGATCCTCCGCTCGCGCCGCCACCAGCGCCCCTTGTGCCTAATGATGTTCGACATCGACTTCTTTAAGAAGATCAATGATGTCCACGGCCACCTCGCCGGCGACTACGTCCTCAAGGAGCTCGCGCGGCTTATCGCCGGGCGCATCCGGCGTGACGAAGTCTTTGCCCGTTACGGCGGCGAAGAGTTCTCAATCATTTGTTCGGAGACGACCCTCGAAGGGGCCGCTCAATTCGCCGAGACACTCCGGGAAATGATCGCCGGCTTCCCCTTCGTCTTCCAAGGGGAGCAGATCCCCTGCACGATTTCGATCGGCGTCGCCGAGCTCGCCGACGAGCGGACGAGCGCCGACTTTATCCAGGTCGCCGACGGCCGCCTCTACGAAGCCAAGCACCGGGGCCGCAACCGGGTGATCGCCGCCTAGAAGTCCGGAAGTCAGCGGGAAGTCGCCTGGAAATTGGGCGACGGGTGGAGTAGCGGGCGGGGGGAATGAATGCCCCTTCGCCCGTTTTCGCTGCGACGCCGCACATCGTCGTCCCGCCGCCGGGCCCCCTCTCGCGGGCCGGTGCCGCTGCGCTCGCGGCCCTTGAGTCGCCGGCGTTTGACGCGCGTCGGAAGGCCCGGGAAGCGACCTCCGGCGAGGATTTTGCCGCGATCGTCTACGCGGAAGGGCAGGGGGCGACGCTGACCGACGTCGACGGGAACCGCTACGTCGACCTCGTCGCCGGGTTTGGGGCGCTCCCCCTCGGCTACGGCCACCCGGCGCTCGCTGCATCGGTGCAACATGCATGGAATACGCTCCCCCTCGCCTTGGGGGACGTCTACGCGGCCGCCGATAAGCTCGCCCTCGCAACGGCGCTTGTTGACCATTTTCAATCGGCTACGGGTGCTGCGAAGGGGCGACTTCTCTTCGGGCTCTCTGGCGCCGATGCCGTTACCGGGGCGCTGAAGACGGTCGCTCTCCGTACGAAAAAGCCGGGCGTGATCGCCTTTGATGGCGGCTACCACGGCCTCTCCCACGGGCCGCTCGCCGCGTGTGGGCTCGCGCCGAAGTTCCGGGAGCCCTTCGTTGAGCAGCTCTCGAAACATGTGCAATTTGCACCGTATCCGACGACGGAAGCCGATCTGGATCGCGCACTAAGTGCCGTAAAGAAAGGGCTTTCCCGGGGGGATGCCGGGGCGGTCCTCGTCGAGCCGATCCTCGGCCGCGGCGGTTGTGTCGTGCCCCCCGCCAGCTTTCTGGCGGAGCTTCGTGCACTCTGCACGGAAACCGACACGCTCCTCGTCCTCGACGAGATCTGGACCGGCTGCGGGCGGACCGGGCTCGGCTTCTTCGCGGGGGCTGCGGCGAAACCGGATTTGATCTGCCTCGGGAAAGCGCTTGGGGGCGGCATGCCGATCTCCGTTTGTCTCGGGACGGAAGAGACCTTTGAACCGTGGGGATCCCACGGCGGGAGCTACATTCACACGGCGACCCACTTCGGCGCCCCTCCCGGCTGCGCGGCGGCCCTCGCCGTTCTCACCACCCTCGCCGAGGGCAACCTCATCGCCGAGAACGCCCGCAAGGGCACGCTCTTTCAAACAGCGCTAACTGCTCACGGTTTTTCTGTGCAAGGTACAGGGATGATGCTCGGGATCCCGCTTCGTGACGCCGCCACCGCCCTCGCGGCGACCCGTCGCCTCCTCCAGGCCGGCTACCTCGTCCTCACCGGCGGGCGCGACGGGAACGTGATCACGCTGTCCCCCGCCTTCGTCCTCGACGACGCCGCGATCGTCGCATTTGCCAATATTGTCCACATGTTGGTGCCGCCGGAGGCTCGCCGATGAACGCCGACGCCCTCCACGCGGCGGTCCAGGCGTTTATCGCCGACCACGCCGACTTCCCCAAAAACGTGGACCATGCACGCTTTGATGCGCTCGCCGTCGCGATCGCCCAACTGCAGGTCGCCACGATCCCCGGCCAGCGACGCCTGTTTGCCCGCCATGGGGTCGACGTCGCGCGCATCACCGCCGCCGCAGAAATCCCTGCCGTTCCGACCGACGTCTTCAAGCAGACCCGCGTCGCCGCCTTCCCGGAGGCGCTCACGGTGGCGACCTTCCGCACGAGCGGGACGACGATCGGCGCCCGCGGGAGCCACCCCTTTCGGACCCTCGCGACCTACGAAGCGGGGGCCCTCGCGGCGGGGCGCCAGGCGCTGCTGACTTCCTCCTCGCCGGTGCCGGTCGTGGTGTTGGGGCCGTCGCCTTTGGAGGTCTCCGATTCGTCGCTCGGCCACATGAATGCGCTCTTTGCGAAGCATTTTGGCGAGGTTGCGAGCGACGCCGACACCTTCTTCCTCCGCAACGACGCGCTCCAGCTCGATGCGCTCACGGCGCGGATCGCCGCCCTCCCGCCCGATGGGGAGCTGTTGCTCCTCGGCACGAGCTTCTCCTACGTCCACCTCCTCGATGGCCTCGCCGCCGCCGGTCACTGCCGAAGTGGGCCCGCCGTCTCTCGCGACGCCGTTGCTAGCAAATTCGCTGGCGTGCGCGAACGGACGGGCCCCTCGCGTGGGGGTCGAATGCCGCTCCCTCGGCGGGCGCGCGTGATGCAGACCGGCGGCTTCAAGGGGAAGAGCCGCGAGGTCGACGGGGACGAACTCCGCCGGCTCCTTGCGGAGACCTTCGCCATCGATCCTCGGGCGATCGTTCACGAATACGGGATGACCGAGCTCTCCTCCCAGTGCTGGGAGTGGACCGCCGTCGACCCTAATGCAGAAACCGGTATTCTGCACCCACCCCCCTGGCAGCGCGTGATCGCCGTCGACCCGGAGACGCTTGCACCGGTCGCGCCGGGCGGGGTTCGCGAGGGCATTGCCCGCATCGTCGACCTCGCCAACGTGGAGAGCGCCGTCGTGCTCCAGACGCAAGATCGCGTGATCGTTCGTGAAGACGGAAGCTTTCAGCTCCTCGGGCGCCTCCCGGGGGCGCCGCCGCGCGGCTGCTCGATCGCCATCGACGAGATGCTCGGCGGATGACGACGCCGTCTACGAACCGCGTGACCGCCGTCTTGGAAGCGGCCGACCGCGTGTATGATGCACGCGAAAGCTTGGTTGATGCACTCGTTGCCGAGACCGGCCTCTCGCGGGAAGGGGTCGACCGCGGCTTTCGAGACCACTGGGAGCGCCTCGCCGGGGGCGTCTCGCCGCAGCTCTTCGAAGCGGTTTCGCCGGCGCCCGCCGTTTACGTGGTGCTCGCGGCGAACGTCTTCGTCGCGCCGGTGCGTGCCCTGGTTCTTGCCGCCGCCACGGCGCCGATCGTCCGCGTGCGCGCGTCGCGACGGGCGCCGACGGTCCTCCGTGCGCTGCTCGCGGAGCTCAAAAATTTATTGGATATTCGGGAGTTTGAAGGGGAGAGCTGGCCTGAGGCGACTTCGGAGGACGCCCTCCACGCCTACGGCGGAGACGCTGCGATCGCCGCGCTTGGGGCCGCCTTTCCGGGCGTCGTTTATGGCCATGGCCACGGCTTCGGCGTCGCCTGGATAGGTGCGTCATGCACCGATCTCGCTGCCGCTGCGCGGGCCCTCGCCGCCGACGTCGCCCCCTTTGACCAGGCCGGCTGCCTGAGCCCGCGTTTAGCGCTCGTGGAAGGGGATGGCGCCCGCCGCGAGGCCTTCGCGGAGCTGCTTGGCGTCGCTCTCGCGGAGGAGGCGGCACAAACGCCACGGGGGTCGCTTGTGGACGTGGACCTCCGTCGCGCCCTCGACGAAGCGGCTTTTCTTGGGGAATTGCGCGAAGGTCCCGATCATGCGCTCTGGCTCCCCGACGCCGGGACGCCGATCGCGACCCTCCTGCCGACGGGGCGGAACCTCGCGCTTTATTCGGTGCAGGATGCACGGGACGCATCGGTGCAGCTTGCACCGATGGCCCGCTACGTGACGACGGTGGGCGGCGCCGACGAAGCGCTCTGCGCCGCCCTCGGTGTGTCAGGGGCGCGCCCGTTCGCGACCGCCAGCGAATTTGCTGGGACCGGCGTCGCGAGAGACGGCGGGCCCGTCCGTTCGCGACCGCCAGCGAATTTGCTGGGATCGGCGTCGCGAGAGACGGCGGGCCCACTTCAACAGGGGCCCACTTCGACAGGGGCGCGCGCTGCGAAACTCGGCTTCATGCAGCGACCGCCCCTCGACGGCCCCGTCGATCGCCGCACCCAGCCGCGCACCTTTCCGGGGCCCGTCCGTTCGCGACCGCCAGCGAACTTGCCGGCAGAGGCGTCGCGAGAGACGGCGGGCCCACTTCGACAGGCGCCCGGTTGAGGGCTCAGGCCGGGACGTTCAGCCCGACCGCGTTGCCGTCGAGATCGCGGAAGATCGCGATAGCACCATCTTTTCCGATGGGGGTGACCGGGAGGATCACTTCGCCGCCCTTCGCGACGGCGGCAGCCAGCGCCGCTTCGAGGGGGAGGTGGGTCGTGAGGTAGAGGGTGACTCCTTGCGGGCCGGGCGTCCGACGCGGGTCGGCGACGAGGGCTCCGCCGGTTCCGGGAGCGTCGAAGGGGAAGACGGCGTAGGGGAGCCCGCCGAAGATTTCGCGATGCATCGCGGCGCCGATGACCGCTTCGTAGAAGGGGGTGGCGACGTCGAGGGAGCGGACCGGGATTTCGAACCATTGCTGCGCGTTTTTCATAGAAGACACCCTGCGCCCGGCCGGTGTCAGCGGTATGTCAGCAATTGCCCGATGGACCGCACCAAGCGCCTTTTTGCCCTCGTTGAAAACCTCCGCGCCCGTCGCAAGGGGGTGACCGCCGAGGTCCTCGCGGAGCGCTTTGGCGTCTCCGTCCGCACGATTTACCGGGATTTGGACGCGATCCGCGAAGGGGTCGTCCCCGTCCACGCGGAGGCGGGCCCCGGGGGCGGCTACCGTATCGATGCATCGTACACCATTCCGCCGCTCGTCCTTCAGCCCCGCGAGGCGGCGCTCCTCCTCGCGATCCTGCGTTTTGCGCGCGCGGCGCGGTGGGTCCCCTTCCTGGAGACCCTGGAGGCCCTCGAAGACAAAATCGTGGCGCTCCTCCCGAAGGCGGTCGCGGCCGACGTCGACGGGCGCGCAAGCGAGCTCGTCTTCCTCGGGATCCCGACGCTCCCCCTCCGGCCCGCCGTCCGCAAAGCCTTGGAAGAAGCGTGGTTTTCGAAGGCGACCGTCATCGTCGACTACGAAGCCCAGAACGGCGAGCGCCACACCTGGGAGGGGCCGCTCCTCCGGATTTTCTCCGACCGCCAGGCGATCCGCGTCTGCCTGCGCCTCGCCGACGGCACCGAGAAGGCGCTCCGCGGCGACCGCATCCTCCGGCTCCGCCCGGTCAGCGAACCGCGGGGAGCGGGGTCGTTTCCCCCGTAAGATCGGTGGTTTGTCCGAGGGCGAACGTCCAGATCCGGGCGTCATCGATGCCGGCTTTTTGGGCCGCGGCGCGGAGGCGTTCCGGCGGCTCAGCGAGCGGTTCGTCGGTGAGGCGGTAGGTCCCCCAGTGCATCGCGCAGAAGGTCTTCGCGCCGAGGAGCGTAAAGGCGCGCACCGCCTCCTCGGGCCCCATGTGCTGGGGGCCCATGAACCAGTTCGGGTCGTAGGCGCCGATCGGGAGCATCGCGTAGTCGATCGCCGGGAAGCGCTCGCCGATTGCGCGGAAGACGTCGGCGGCGAAGGCGGTGTCACCGGCGTGGTAGGCGGTCTTTTCCACGGTTCCGTCGCCCCTCAGCGCTTCGTAGACGAAGCCGCCCCAGAGGCGCTGGTTGCGGTCCCAGGGGAGCCGCATCGACCAATGCTGGGCCGGCACGAGGGTGATCCGCAGGTTGCCGACCCGTGTACTTTCCCACCATCCGAGTTCGGTCACGGCGCCGATCCCCGCTTCGTGGAGGATGTCGGCGTTGTCGCGGGGGACGACGAAGGTCGGCGGGCGCCCCGCAGCGCTCCGACCGCGGGCAAGCTTCTTCAGCGTGCCCAGGTCCATATGGTCGTAATGATTGTGACTTACCGTCACTACGTCGAGGGCCGGCACCGCGCCGAGCGGCACGCCCGGGGGCGAGATCCGCTTCACGGTGCCGAGGCGCTCCGCCCAGATCGGATCGGTCGCGAAGGTGACCCCGCCGAGGGAGGCGAGGAACGTCGCGTGACCGACCCAGGTCATGCGGTCGACGGTCCCAGCAAAAAGGCGGCTGCCGTCGTTTTCCACGCGGGGCGGCGTGAAGCGGAGATCTTCCTCCGTTCGCTTCACGCGCGCCCGATCGACGAGGTTCCACCGGAGCAGATCGGCCAGCGACTTGTCCGGCGTCGTCCCGTCGAGGTTCGTGTATTTCGGCATGCCGCCGATCTAGACGCTCAGACGGGGGGCAGGAAGTGCTTCCGATCGACCTCTTCCATCGGTTTGTCGGCGATCTGCTCGAAGCGGCGGATCAGTTCGTCGCGGAGCTTCGCGCCGGGGACGATGTCATCAATGACCATTTCGCTCGCGAGCTTCTTCAGGTCGATGTCGGCCCGGTACTCGTCGCGGAGCTTGGCCACATAGGCGTCGCGCTCGGCCCCTTCGGGGATCTCTTGGATTTTGTTGAAGTAGACGGCGTTGACCGCCGCCTGGGGCCCCATGACGGCGATGCTCGCCTGGGGGAGCGCGAGGCAGGCGTCCGGCTCGAAGGCGGGGCCGCACATCGCGTAGAGGCCTGCGCCGTAGGCCTTCCGGAGAATCACGGAGATCTTCGGCACCGTCGCCATGCTCATCGCCGCGATCATACGGGCGCCGGCGCGGATCATTCCTTCACGCTCGACCTTCGTGCCGATCATGAAACCGGGCACATCGGCGAGGAACAAAAGCGGAATGTTGAAGGCGTTGCAGAGCCAGATAAACCGGGCAGATTTGTCGGCCGAGTCCGGAAAGAGCACGCCTCCGAGCCACTTCGGCTGGTTGGCGACGATCCCGAGCGGCATCCCCTGGAGGCGGGCGAAGCCGGTGACGACCTCCTTCGCGAAGAGCGCTTTGTACTCGAGGAAGCTCCCCTCATCGACGAGCTCGCCGATGATCGCCTTGATGTCGAAGGCCTTGTTTTCGTCGGCGGGGATGATCTGGTCCCAGGTCTTCCCGGAGAGCTTCGGCTCGCGGTCTTCGTCGCGCGGCGGCTCTTCTCCGCAATTCTGCGGGAAAAACGCGATGTATTTCTTTGCGTAGGCGAGCGCTTCGTCTTCGCTCTTCACGAGGACGTCGCCGCAGCCGGAGACCGAGCAGTGCATCTTGGCGCCGCCCATCTCTTCGAGGGAGACCTTCTCGCCGATGACCATTTCGGCCATGCGCGGGGAGCCGAGGTACATGCTCGCGTTCCCCTCGACCATCACGACGACGTCGCAGAAGGCCGGGATGTAGGCGCCGCCGGCCGCCGAGGGGCCGAAGAGCAAGCAGATTTGAGGGACCTGCCCGCTCATCTTGACTTGGTAATTGAAAATCTTCCCTGCGCCGCGCCGCCCGGGGAACATCTCGATTTGATCGGTGATGCGGGCGCCGGCGGAATCGACCAAGTAAAACATCGGGACCCGGAAGCGGATCGCCTGCTCTTGGATGCGGAGGATTTTTTCGACGGTGCGGCGGCCCCAGGAGCCGGCCTTGACCGTGGAGTCGTTCGCCATGAGGGCGACGACGCGGCCGTCGATGCGGGCGAGGCCGGTGATCACGCCGTCGGCGGGGAGATCGGGATCCATGCAGTTTGCAAAGGCTGCATCTTCCACGAAGCTGCCTTCGTCGACGAGCCGCGCGATCCGCTCCCGCGCGAAGAGCTTTCCGGTCTCCGCGTTCTTCTGGTGGTATTTCGCCCCGCCACCCTGCTCGATGCGGGTGCGCTCTTGTTCGATGTCGGCCATAGGCGGCGCGGTACCAAACGCCGCCCCGAATTTGAAGGGTTCGATCGGTGACGCAGAGTGTCACCGACCGCGGAATTTCTGCGGGCTCAGCACGGTTTGGAGGGGTGGGGTACCTGCGCGCGATACCGGGAGTCTCGACAGGGATGCGGCGGGTACCGGAGCGCGATACCGGGAGTCGAGACAGGGATGCGGCGGGTTCTCGTGGGAGATACCGGGAGTCTCGTTGGGGATGCGGTGGGTACC
>JAAFHJ010000110.1 GCA_013298325.1 Myxococcales bacterium
GGCGAGCACCCGATGAGCGACGCGCGCTTCGAGCAGCTCCTCCCCCGCGAATTCTGGCGGGATGTCGTCGATCGCATCGCCACCGAAGCGCCCGACACGCTTCTCCTCGCCGAAGCGTTCTGGATGATGGAGGGGTACTTCGTCCGCACGCTTGGGATGCACCGCGTCTACAATTCGGCGTTCATGCACATGCTCAAACAGGAAGATAACGGCGGTTATCGCGCCTTCCTGAAAGAGATTTTGGCCCACGCTCCCGAGACGCTAGGGCGCTTCGTCCACTTCATGAACAACCCGGACGAAGAGCCAGCCGCCGAGCAATTCGGGACCTTTGAGAAGTATTTCGGCGTCTGCACCCTGGTCGCCACGCTCCCGGGACTTCCGCTCTTTGGGCACGGGCAATTCGAGGGTTTCCGCGAAAAATACGGAATGGAATACCTCAAGGCACGCCACGAGGAGCCGATTGATCAAGGGCTCCTCCACGAGCATGAACGGGTGATTTTCCCATTGCTCCTCGAGCGCGCCCGGTTTGCCGGTGTCGGCAATTTCCGTTTGTACGACTTCATCCGCGAAGACGGCTCCGTCGACCCGGACGTCTACGCCTTCACCCAGCGGGACGGCGCCACGCGGAGCCTGATTTTCTTCCGAAATAGCCCGCGCCCGGCGGTCTTTGGGACGATTCACCAGAGCGCCCCCTTCCTCCGTGACGGGCGCCTCCATAGCGAGACGGTCGGCGAGGCGCTCGGTGTGAGCGGCGACGACACCATCACCTTCCGCGACCCGCTCCGAGGAATTTGCCTCGCGACCAGCGGGAACGAACTCCGCTTCGCCGGCTTCCCCGTCGCGCTTGGCCCCTACGAAACCCTCGTATTTCTTGAACTTCACGACGGAACCTACGAAGAACCTGAAGCGCCCGCTGCCGCCGGGGACGACGTTGACGACCGCGAAGATCACGGCACACTCGACGCACCCGACCTCGGTGACGCGAACAGCGACGGTGCCGAACAAATCGAGAAACCGGCCCTCGTCGACGACGAAGAGACCAAAGCTCTTTCCGAAGAACCCTCCACGCGGGACGCTGCGACAATCGTCAAAGGTCCCGAGGAACCGGACGAGCCCCTCCCATGAGACGCCGCGCGCTCCTCGCAGTCCTGCCCCTCGCCGTCGCTCTTGCCGGCGGCTGCGAGAGCGTGCCTGAAGCCGCTGGCCCCTGTCCGACGGTCGTCTGGCACAAACCGGCAAGTACTGAATCTTATGTAGAAATCATCGGCGACTTCCAGGGCTGGAAACGACCCGGCGTACGCATGGAAGCCTCCCGCGCCGACGGCTGGCGCGCCGTCCCCCTCGAGCTCCCCGCCGGCCTCACCAAATACGCGATCCTCGAAGACGGCGTGTGGCTCCGCGACAGCGCCATCGGCACAAGCGCCTTTCGCGACGGCCACGAGGTAACCCTTCGCGATGTCTCCGACTGCCGGCTCCCCGCCCTCCGTGTCGCTGGCGTCGGCGACGAGGCGGCCGGAAGCTACGTCGACGTCGCCTACGAAGCGGGTGCCGGCGGCGCCCCCCTCGATCCCAGCACGCTCACTGCCGTCGACGACACCGACGCACCGGTCCCCCTCGCTGTCGAGAACCCGGCGACCGCCACACGGGGCCTTCTTCGGCTGCGCGTCCCCACGCTCGCGGCGCCGCGACCGCGCCTCCGCATCCGCGGAAAAGACCGTGAAGGCTCCGAATTTCCTGAAATTGTGGCAACGCTCTGGGGGGAAGGGCAGCGCGATTGGCGCCCCTCCGACTCCCTCGTCTACCAGATCGTCGTCGACCGGTTCCGCGGCTCCGATGGGCGCCCCCTCGCCGCCCCTGCAAGCGCGGGAGGCCGCGCGAATGGCACATTGAAGGGCGTCACTTCTGCCATTGAAGATGGAACGTTTTCTCATCTGGGCGTCGGCGCGATCTGGCTCTCCCCCCTCTACCAAAATCCGGAGGGGACCTTCCTCGGCGCCAAGGACGGCCGCTCCTATACCGGCTACCACGGCTACTGGCCCGCAGGCCCGCGCGCCCTCGATCCCCACCTAGGCACCGAAGACGATCTCCGAACGCTGATGCGCTCCGCCCATCGCCGGGGGCTTCGCGTGCTCTTTGACGTCGTCCCGAATCACGTCCACGCCGAAAGCCCCTACGCGACGAAAAGCGGCTGGACGACCGGCAAACCGGACAGCTGCACCTGCGGCGTCGGCAGCTGCGACTGGGCGACCCACACTCAAGATTGTTGGTTCACCAACTACCTGCCCAATCTCGACTGGTCAAACGACGATCTCGCGAAACAACAAACCGAAGACATTCGCTGGTGGGTCGAGACCTTCGGCGCCGACGGTATCCGGATCGACGCGATCCCGATGATGCCGCGCGCCGCAAACCGCCGAATTGCCTACGATTTACGCAAGCGTTTCGAGCACCCCGGCGAGAAGCTCTGGATCGTCGGCGAGAACTTCACCGGCCCCGGCAGCTACTCCCAGCTCGCCTACCACCTCGGCCCCGCCGGCCTCGATGGCGAGTTCCATTTCCCGCTCCTGTGGGCGCTCCGCAGCGCGGTCGCCGCCGGCAGCGGACCGATGGCTGCCATCGACGACGCCCTCGTCACCGGAGAAAAAGCCTGGGGGGAAGCGGCGCCGACCATGGGGCTCATCGCCGGCAACCACGACGTCGCCCGCTTTGCGACCGTCGCCAACGGAGACAGCGTGACCGAGGGGTGGACGCCGGCTCCCACACCGACCGATCCTCTTGTTTTCACGAAACAATCGCTCGCGCTCGGCCTCGTAGCGACGCTCCCCGGCGCCCCGTTCCTCTACTACGGCGATGAGGTCGCCCTCCCCGGCCGCGAAGATCCCGACGCTCGCCGCGTGATGCCGGCGGAAGAGATGCTCTCCGGCCCCGCCCGCGACCTCCGCGAGCGCTTCGCCGCCCTCGCCCGCTTCCGAGCCTGCGCCCCCGCCCTCCGGCGAGGCACCTACCGAGCCCTCTACGCCGACAGCGAACGCCTTATTTTTGCACGCGAAATCTCCGGAAGCCCCCTGGAGACCGTACTCGTGGTCGCGACGCGAAACGTCGTCCCGCCGGGGACGCCGGGCCCCGCCCAAGAGCGCCTCGACATCCCGCTCCCCGGCCTCCAAGCGGGCCCCTGGGTCGGCCTCTTTGGAGAAGATACAGTCGCGCTTTCTGCCGATTTGACAACGTTCCGGACGACGTCATGGTCGCTCCACCTGTACGCTCCCCGAGATTCATCTCTGTCGAAGGTTTGCCCCCGATGAAAATCCGCCCCCTCGCATCGCTGACGGTCCCCGCGCTCCTCGCCATCATCGCGGCATGCGGCTCTTCGGAGGTCAAAAACAAGGATTTCGGCGACCCGCCGGACGCCGGTTACGATCCAAATACCAACGGAAATGGGGATGGATACGGCTCCGGTTATGGGGGCGGCGGCGGTACCACCCCACCGACCCCTTTCGTTTGTCCCGACGCCTTCAAGACCTGCCCCCACGAATTCACCTGGCCCGATCACGGCGAGTCGAGCGTCGAGCTCCGTGGCGATTTCGGCGGCCCGGCGACCTGGGTCACCGGCAAGCCGATGACGAAGAGCGGCAGCACCTGGAGCGTCACCGTCGACGTCCCCTTCAGCAAGGCGGTCAACTACAAGTTCTTCGTCAACGGAAACACCTGGCAGATCGACCCGGCCCAGCCGAACACGAGCGACGGAAACAACAATACAAACAACATTTTCGCTGGCACCGTCTGCGACAAACCCGGCTGCCAGGACGCCGGCGCCGTCCCGCCGGGCGTCTTCGACTGGCGCGACGCGGTGATCTACTTCGTGTTCGTCGATCGTTTTAACGACGGCGGCGTCGCCAACTGCTCGGTTTCCGCGAATGGATCGCCGCTCCCGCCGATTGCCAATTACCAAGGGGGTGATTGGCCGGGCGTCACGAAAAAGATCCAAGAAGGCTATTTCAATGGCCTCGGTGTCAACACGCTCTGGCTCACCGTCCCGCTCGCGAATACCCACAACGCCGGGCAGGGGACCAGCGGCGATACCCACAGCTATTCGGGCTACCACGGCTACTGGCCGAAGATTGACAACAACGATCCCGCCCAGCTTGCCGCCGAGTCTTGCTTCGGCACGCAAGCCGATCTGAAGACCCTCGTCGACGCTGCACACGCCAAAAACATCAAGGTTCTCTTCGACTACGCGATGGTCCACGCCCACAGTACGTCGGGCGTTTACGCAAACCACCGCGACTGGTTCTGGCCGAACGACAACGGCCGCGGCGGAAACTGCATCTGCGGCGAGGGCTGCTCCTGGGACACAATCCCCGACCGGGAACGCTGCTGGTTCACCGATTACCTCCCCCACTGGAACTACACAAATTCCGCCGCCCGCAACTACTCCGTCACGAACGCTGTTCAATGGGCCAAACAGCTCGGTGTTGACGGCTTCCGGCTCGACGCGATCAAGCACGTAGATATGAGCTGGCTGACCGATCTTCGGAGCAAGCTCAAATCGGAAATCACGGCGACGCAGAATCCCCAGCAGCGCTTCTACCTCGTCGGTGAGACCTACGACTTCGGCGATCGAGACATGCTTAAAAAGTATGTCGATCCGGCGACGAAGATGGACGGTCAATTCGACTTTCCGCTCCGAAAGTCGGTCGTGGAGACGACACTTATCCGCAACCGCCCCATCAGCGAGCTCGCGTCCTTCATGGACTCGAACGACTTCTACTACGGCGCTGATGCGGTCATGAGCACCTTCATCGGAAACCACGATCTCCCGAGAATCATTCACCTTGCGGGGAACAATCGCCTCTGGGGAGACGACCAAGGTGCCGGCGGCAAGGACCGCGCTTGGGCAAACCAGCCTACGATCCCGAGCGAGCGAGAAGCGTTTGAACGGGTCGCCAACGGATTCTCGGTACTCTTTACGAATCGCGGAGCGCCGCTCCTCTACTACGGAGATGAAATCGGCCTCCCCGGCGCCGGGGACCCGGACAATCGCCGTATGATGACCTTCACCGGCCTCAACAGCAACCAGACCTGGCTCAAGGACCGCCTCTCCAAGCTGCTCGCGATCCGCGCCGCCCATCCGGCGCTCCGCCGCGGCCTCCGGAGCACCCTCCGCGCCGACAGCGACGTCTGGGTCTTCTCGAAGCAGTCGGTGGAGGAGACCGTCTACGTCGCGATTAATCGAGGAGATGCGCCCGCTTCCATTGGTGGACTCCCCGGATCTGCCGACGAATTGGTCGCCGGTGAGGCCCCTTCCGGAGGACGCGCCACCGTCCCCGGCCGCCAGACCCGCATTTACATCGCCAAGTGACCGTTGCTCGCGGCGCGGCGGTCTCGTTCGCCTGCAAATCTGCAGCTCAACGCCGCTAGGTGCGTTTGACGCGCTGCGACACCATTCCCTTCTGATAGCCGATAGGTTCGTTATGCGCAGCTCGCTCCGCTTTCGTGGTCGCCCCCTTCGTCGCGCCCTCGCGACAGCCCTCGCCCTGCTCCCGCTGACGACAGCCGCCGTCGCAGGCGCGGTCGTGCCGCACCGCAGCGTGAATGCGCTCCCCTCGTCCAACGGCATCGGCGCCATCGCCTTCGACCGAACGACGAGCCGCATCACCCAATTCCTTGAGCATCCCTACCGCTTTCCGGGGCCCAACCAGGCGGAAACACGCAATTTCGCTTACGATTCCTACCCAGGAATTCGCGTCAATGGCACCGGGGTCTGGCTCCCGTCCGTCGCGCCGAGCGTCGTCGAGTACGTGGCAGGTACCGGCATTCTGCACGTAAATCGCGTCACCAACGGCCTCTCCATCGACGAGTACCACTTCACACCGATGGCGCTCGCGGCCGGAGGCAGGAGCGAGCACGCGAGCGTCATGCTCGTGAAGGTCACACGGACGGCAGGGACCGGCCCCGTCGACGTCTACACGCTGTTTAACTACCACCTCGGCGCTGGAGCCCCGTCCCCCGACGCAAACGGCGAGCAGGCGGCCTATTCGGCGGCAAAAGATGCCCTCTACGAGTACGGGCCGAGCGGCGTCGCCTTTGGCTACGGGACGATCGGCGCTTCCGGGCACCACTCCACGACGCCGTCCAATCCCTACACGGCGCTCCTCAATGGGCAAAACCTCGTCGACAACAATGGTACGAGTGGCCCGACGACAGACGCGGTAACTGGCACCCAGGTCGCCGTCGGAAACCTCGCCATTGGCGCCTCCGCATGGACAGGGACCTACACGGTCCTCGACCCCGGCGCCGACGCCCTCGCCGCGGTCGACCGGGTAAAAACCTGGATCAATGGTCGTACCGCCGAGCAAATCTATACGGCAGAAGTGGCCGATTGGAACGCCTGGATCAAACCGAATCCCGCCGGCACTTCGCCCCTCGAAGACAGTCTTGCGACTTCCTCCCAGGTGATGCTGCGGATGGGTCAGGTCCGCGAACCGGGCGCCCCGTATGGTCAAATGTTGGCGAGCCTCGCCACCGGCCGCTGGAATATTTCCTGGGTGCGAGACATGTCCTACGCGGTCGTCGCCCTCGCGCGCACCGGCCACCTCGCGGAAGCGAAGGCGGCGATCGACTTTCAAATGAAGGCGACGGTCGGCGACTACCAAACCTACGTTGGTCGCCCCTACGCGCTCTCCGTCGTCCGCTATTACGGAAATGGGCGCGAAGAATCGGACAGCAACCAAGATGGGCCGAACGTCGAATACGACGGATTCGGCCTCTTTCTTTGGGAGCTGGATGAATACGTCAAGGCTTCCAACGACACCGTTGCCCTCCGTGGCTGGTGGCCCAAAGTCTCCGCCCAGGTCGCCGATACCCTGATTGGTCTCCAGGAACCCTCCGGTCAGATCGCCGCCGACTCCTCCATCTGGGAAGTCCACTGGAACGGAAAACAAAAGCATTTCACCTACACCACGGCGACCGCTGCAAACGGTCTCTGCGGCGCCGGCCGCCTCGCAACGGCGCTTTCGGAAGCAACTTCAGCCAAGTACACAGCGGCCGGTGTCAAGGCCCGTGACGCGCTCCTCGGCATGCGCGCCCCCGACGGCGCCCTCATCCAGAGCCCGGAGGGGCTCGCCGCCCGCGGCGCCTTTCTGGACGCGTCGGTCGTCGAAGCGCTGAATTTCGGCCTCGTCGATCCAACGGGGCCGACGGCGCGGGCGACCCGAAACGTCCTCACGAGCGCACTCATCCCGCCGAGTCGCCGCGGTTTCATGCGCAGCGACGTCCCCGATTGGTACGACCAGCAGGAGTGGGTCTTCGTCGACTTCCGCGCCCACCGGACGTTCTCACTCGCGGGAGATACGGCAACCGCCGATCCGCTGTTCGCGTGGAACGTCGCCCAAGGGGCTGAAAACTTTGGCATTCTCTCCGAACTCCACGACCGCAATACCGCCGACTATGCCGGCGAAGCGCCGATGGTCGGCTTTGGTGCCGGCTCCTACCTGCTGGCGCTCGGCGATCGCGGGAAACCGGTCGTCCCGAGCTGCGGCGCCTTTGCCGCCGAAGCGACCGGCGTCGACGGCGGAATTCCCAACGACGGCGGCGCCAATGATGCCGGCCCGGCCAACGACGCAAGCGTGGCCGACGGAGGCGTTGCGGACGCCGGCAGCGGCGATGGTGGCTCGACCGCCGACGCAGGCTCTTCCGAAGGCTCCTCCGACGACGGCGGTTGCACCGTCCCGGCGACCCCCGCCGACCGAAACACGCTCGCGATCGCCCCGCTCCTCGCCGCCGCCGTCGCCCTGATCCGCCGACGCCGAGCGACCGCGCAAAAGACCACGACGAAGGATAATTCCCAATGAAGACGGCAGTTTCGCGCTTCTGGTCCCGAGGAACTTCCCTCCTCCTGCCCGCCTTCCTCCCGCTGGTCGTCTACGCCTGCAGCAGCTCCGGCGAGGGGGAGTACACCCCTCCGCCGATCGATATGCCGGACGGCGCCAAAGACGGCGCCCCTACCGACACCGGGACCGCCCCGGACGTCACGACGACGCCCGACACCGGACCTTCCGTCGACGCCGGGCCGGTCGCCTGCAACGTCTCGTTTTCCTACAAACCTCCGGCGGGCAAAGTCGTCGGTACGGTCGCGGTCGCGGGGGAATGGCAAGCGTTCGCGCGCCCCGGTGTCCCTCTTGTTGGCCCCGACGCGAACGGTACCTACACCGCCGCCGTGACCCTGCCGCCCGGCACAACGGGGCTCGTCGGCTACAAGCTGATCATCGACGGAAATTACGATTTCGACCCGGCCCAGCCGCTGCGTAAATTCGTCGGAGGCGTCGAAAATTCCGCGATTGAACTCGGCAACTGTGCCGCTGGAAGCCTCACGCTTGTTCAAAAGACGGCGACGCGCCCGAGCGCAAATACGGGCACTTTCGGGGCGACGGTCAAGTTCGCCGGTCCGCGCCCCCTCGACCCTGCCTCCGTGAAGGTCACCCTCAAGAGAGACGCCGCCTCGGTCACCAGCCCGACGGCGACCGTCAACACCGGTGCGCAGACGCTCTCCTTCCAGACAAGCGGCCTAAGCGACGGAAAATACACCGCTCTTGTAGAAGCCAAGGGCACCGACGGAACGCCCGCCGAGCCGCTACGCTTGGTCTTTTGGGTCGAGCCGGAGACCTTCGATTGGCGGGACGCGATCATCTACATGACGATGACCGATCGCTTCGCCAACGGCGATCCTTCCAACGATCAAGCGCCCCCGGCCAACGTCGATCCCCGCACGGTTTACAAAGGTGGCGATCTCACCGGAGTCAAGAATGCGATCGCGAGCGGCTACCTCGATCAAATCGGTGTTCGTGCGATTTGGCTCTCCCCGTTCAACACCAATCCCGGCGGCCCTTTCGCCGCATCGGACGGCGTCCACTCGGCAACCGGCTACCACGGCTACTGGCCGGTCAAGGCGCGCGAGGTCGACCCGCGGCTCGGCGGCGCCACCGCCCTCAAGGCGGTCGTTAAAGAGGCCCACGCCCACGGGATCCGTATCTTGATGGATTTCGTGGTGAACCACGTTCACCAGGACCACGAATACTTCAAAGCCCACCCCGACTGGTTCCGGACCGGCTGCGTCTGCGGGACGAACAACTGCGATTGGACCGACAAGCGCCTCGAGTGTTTGTTCACGCCGTATCTGCCCGACGTCAACTGGACGGTCCCCGAGGTTTCCAAGCAATACGCCGACGACGCCGTCTGGTGGGTCGATGAGTTCGACCTCGATGGCTTCCGGCTCGATGCTGTGAAACACGTGGAAGATCTTGCTGTTCGTAACCTCTCCGCGCGCCTCCGCAAGACCTTCGAGCCGGCCGGCACGCGCCTCTTCCTCACCGGCGAGACGGCGATGGGCTGGAACGACTGCGGCGACTGCAACAAGAGCCAATACGACACCATCAGTCACTACATCGGCCCCTTCGGCCTCGATGGTCAAATGGACTTCGTGCTCTACCACGCCGTCCCGTATCGGTCGTTCGCCTACGGCGATACCGGCTTCGTTCACGCCGACTACTGGGAATCCCAAAGCAATCTCCAGTACCCAGCCGGCTCGATCATGACGCCCTTTATCGGCAGTCAGGATTCCTCGCGCTTCTCTTCCCTCGCGACCTACCGCAACAATGGGGGGAACCTCGATCGCGGCATTGCCGGGAATCAGTGGGACAACATCGCCGGCCCGAGCAACGGAGATGCCCTCGCCCGCGAACGCGTCGCGCTGGCATGGGTCCTCTCGCTCCCAGGCGCCCCACTCCTCTACTACGGCGATGAATATGGAGAATTCGGTGGAGCGGACCCGAACAACCGCGCAATGTGGCGGGGCCAAGGCACCCTGAACGCCGACGAGCAGAAGAACCTCGCCTTCACCAAACTTGTTGGCAGCGCCCGCCGCGAGTTGCCGGCCCTGCGGCGCGGCGAATACCGCTCCGTCTACGCAACGGAAGACCAATTGATTTTCGCACGGCAGATCCTCGGCGGCCCCTCCGCCTTGGTCGCCCTCAACCGCAGCACGAGCCCCTCGGCAACGACGGCTACTCTCCCCAATTCCCTCGGAATTGCCAACGGGACCGTCCTCCGGGACCGCCTCGGTGGCCCGTCCGTGACCGTTCAAAACGGCCGCATCACCCTCACGATCCCCGCGCAAGGGGCCGCCATCCTCGCTCCGTGAAGAAGCTCACCCCCCTCCTCGCCCGCCTCGCCGCGTTCCTTCCCCCCCTCGCTCTCCTCGCCCCCCGACTCGCCCAGGCCGAAAACACGGCGCTGAGCACCGAAGCGCCCGTAAAAAACCAGGAATCGGCGACCCCCGCCGGCGCCGCGGAAGGGGCCAACGAGCCCCAAAAGCCGGCCCCAAAACCGGAGACGAAGCCGGAGGCGCCCAAGGAGGAGACCTACCCGAACGGCAAGTTCGAGTTCGGCTCCTACGGGCGTGTCCGCGTCGCCATCGACGGCCGAGGGGGGACCGGCCGCTCGTCGAACATCATCGCCTACGGCAGCCGCCTCGACGAAGACAGCTATTCCGAGTTTGAACTGCGTCGCGAAGATACCTGGAAAAAGGATTTGAAGACCCGCGTCGTCACGACGCTCGCGCTCTTCCCCCCCTTCTTCCACTTCACGGGGAATCCGACGCAGAGCATCGCCCTCCGGAACCTGTATGCGCAGACGACGTACGGAAAAGGGAATTTCTGGGTCGGATCGCGGATGTACCGTGGCGACGACATCTATCTCCTGAATTTTTGGCCCCTTGACAACCAGAACACCGTCGGCGGCGGTGCCGGCTACACCCTCGGCCGCGGCAAAGAAGGGGACACCATGTTCGCCTTTCACGCCGGCATGCAGCGCCTCGACAACATCTTTCAAACCCAGTCGATTCAGGCGGTCGCCCCCTATGGCTTCGGCACGGTCTCTATCCCG
>JAAFHJ010000111.1 GCA_013298325.1 Myxococcales bacterium
AAGTCGTCGCACAGGCGGAGGCGGGCGGCACCGCCGAAAATCCGTTGCACTATGCACCAACCGTCCTCAAGGTCACCGACGAGGCGACGGCGCTCATCGAAGAAGAGAGCTTCGGGCCGCTCCTGCCGATCGTTGTCGTGAAGGACGGCGAGACGGCGGTCGCCCGAGCGAACGCCTCCAAGTTCGGCCTCACGGCGAGCATCTGGACGAAGAAACCGCAAAAAGTCGAAGGACTTATCCGGTCTCTCCGCTGCGGCGTCGTCACGGTAAACAACCACGCCTTCACCGGCGCGATGCCGATGGCCCCGTGGAGCGGCGTCGGCCTCTCCGGCTACGGCGTGACCAACTCGCGGCACGCCCTCGACGCCTTCACACGCCCCCGCTTCGTGCTCATCGATCGCAACAACGCAAAGCGGGAACTCTGGTGGTACCCCTACACCGACACGCTCGTCGGCATCGCGAAAGCGCTCGCCACGTTGAAGCGCTCGGACTCCGGCATCTTTGCCAAAATCGGCGCCCTTTTCACGCTGCTCAAACTGTTCCCGAAGCGCCTCGGCGGCGGCTGATACCCCATTTTCAATGGGGACAAGCGGCGTCTTCGACAAACCGAAGATCGTCGACTTGCACCGAGCTCACGGCGGTGACGTCGCACTTCCCGCCGTTCGGATCTTGGGTGAGCGCGATCGTCAGCGGCGTCGTCACACCGAGGTTGCCGGCGGCAAGGCAAACCTGGGCGCGCGTGTAGGCGCCGGTGACGGCGAAGGTTCCGACCCCCAGATTTGTCGTTACTTTCGCAGCGCCGGTGAGCGAGCCTTTGATCATCGCCGAGAGGGCGATCCCCTTCCCGGCCCCCGGCAAAGGGACGCTCCCGAGCGCCGTGACCGAGGAGCTCTGGCAGGTCGCAATAACGTTCAACGAGGCGGCGGCATTGCTATTGAAGCCGGGTTTTTCGAGGGAGATCGGCGTCGAGTTGGCGACGTCCGACGAGGCGCTCCAGTCGTCAACAACGTCGGTCGGTTCAAAGCCGGGATTCGCGAGTGTGGCTGGCATTCCACATTTGCTATCGCTAACGAATTCGACGCCATCGACCAAGAATTCACGATTGGTCGTGCCGTCGCAGGTGTTGGTCGGCGACAATTTTTCGACAAGCGCGAAGGCGAGATCGGTGGTGATCCCCTTCGTCGACTCGGGGATGCAAATGTGAGCGTTCTGGTAGGCGCCGTTCCCTTTGACGCGCGCGACCGCCTGGCCGCCGAGGCGAACGGTCACCGAGTCCTGGCTCGTTAGCTTGTAGTCGAAGGAAATCGCGAGGTTCGGCAGGCGACTCTCGGGAGGGGAGATGAGCCCTGTGAGGGTCGCTGAGTTGCAATACGTGCTCGCGGTGATGCGCCCCGCCCGAGATCCGCCGTTGCCGGCGCCGGCAACAACGTCGGCGGTCGACCCGGTTACGTTGCTCGGCGTCCATCCACCCGCCGCCTCAAAGTCGCCGTTTTTTATCGTTCCGGGCATTGGGCAGTTCGGCGCTTCGTCGATAGAGAGATGGTCGATCGACCGGCTCCAGGTGCCCGAAAACCCGGAACAGCTGCTGACCGGCGAGAGGCTGAAATCGATGGCGCGGCCGTACCACCGCTCCCCAAGACAGACGCTCCGGTCGTGGAAAGAGCCTCCGGAAGGGGCTGAAGTTACTGTAAAATCGTTAATCGCACCGAGGAAGCTCGCCCCATTTCGGAGGAACATTCGGTGAACGGCGAACGGCAAGCAGAAGAAGGTGCAGCCGACCGCCGGGGAAACGGTGAAGAGGCGATCGACCGCGCGGAGGGCGAGCGGGCCACTCTCGGCGACGGTCGGCATCGTGAAGCTCTGGCGAACCTGGCCGCTCCCGGCGCAGGTCGTCGGCGCGTCGAGGGTCACCTGGCCGGGATCGACGCCGCTTGCGTAGTTGGCGTCGAGGACCGCGCCGGTGAGCTTCCACGAGGCCGGCGGCGTATTCGAAAAGGCCGGGTCGTTGATGATGCCGACAAATGCGCAGGTTCCTGGGCTTTTTGCATCGCTGTAGCCCGGCGCGCAGGTGCAGGTTCGTGTGCCGGAGGCGTCGTCACAGCGGGCATGGGCCCCACACGCTTGGGCGGCGCAGGTCGCGGTGCAGGTGCTGTTTCGGTCGTTGTCTTGGGTCCCCGCCGGGCATTCGATCGCGCAGGTGGGGCCGCCGAAGCCGGGCTTGCACGCACACGTCGGGCCGCTCGGAGCATCTTGGCAGACCTCATTGGCCGCGCAGGAGGGCGGCGCCGTGAGGCAGGTCTTTGCCGGCTGGGCTTCGTAGTCGGCGGCGCATGCGCTCACGACAGCACCCAGGGCGAGCAGAGCAACGAAGAAGGTCTTTCGGTCCACATCACGAACGATACCGACGTTCGCGCAGAAATCCCGCAAGCATTTCGAGACACTGGAGGTCAGCCAGAAAAAAGGCGCCCCGGTGAGGAGGCGCCTTCGATCGGCTCGGACGTCCGAGCGTCACTTCATGGTGACGTTCATGACCGCTTCCGTCGCCGACGCGGCAATCTGAACGCGGGCTCGGAAGCGCTGCGCCTCCGCCGCGGTCATGTCGGCGCCGGCGGCGCCGGTGATTTGGAGGCGCCCGATGTTGCCGGTCGCCCAGTTGCTGAAGAGCGTCCGATAGACGCAGCGGGTGTTGGCGCCGCACGCCGTCGTGGTGTTCGGCACAACGAGGTCGCGGGTGACCTTGAAGCCGTAGTCATCGGCCTTGGGGACCGGGTTCCACCCAAACTGCCCTTTTTGGCCAGCTTCACGGGTCACACCATACGTCGCATCAGTCAGCGAGATTTGGTTGAGATTTTCGTCGAGCATGGAGACATTCACGTCGAGGAGTGCCCCCTTTTCGACGGTCGCCGACGCCGGACTGAAGGCTGGCGTTCCGCCGACACCCGTGTAGTTGATCCAGGTGGTTGCCCACACCGCGGTGTTCCCGTCCCAGACGCCATTCGGACCGTCCCAGCGCCCGTTTTTATTGGTGTCGTAGTAGAACGAGACCCCATCGTGCACATCGCTGTCGTTGGCGTCAACGAAGGGCTCTGCCTGGTCGTAGAACTGCTCACCGATGTCGTAAATGCCGTTTGAATTGGCGTCGCTGAAGAACTCTTCGCCGTCCACGTACGCAAGAATATTGACCATTCCATCGCGCGGATTTCGGCCACCAATGGTCGGTTCGCCGGCATTGGGGTCGGTATCAAACGGAAGTTGAAGGGGGGTCGTCCGGTAGACGAAGAGGCCTGTGCCTTCGGAGGCATTGTCGCCGGTCGGCGCGAAGGCGACCGAGCTCACAAGTGCCGGGGCCGCGCCCGCTTCGGTCTTCACGGAGACGGCGAGGGAGCGACCGACCGGGTTTCCGAAACGATCGCCGAGGCGGAAGTCGCAATTGACGGGGATATCGGCGGGGGGCGGATTGGCGACGAGGGCGGCGATGTTCTTGCGCGCGCACTTGAGAGCTACGTTTCGGTTCGACGGCTTGCTGCCGCGAATGCCGATCGGGGGGCTGTCAATCTCGAGACCGACGACGCTATCTACTTTAGCGTGAACCTTAAAGATTCCGATGGTCACGCCCGACGTGATGAGCGCGGTGACCTTCCCGTTGGCGTCGGTTTTCGCGTTCGGCGCGAACGAGAACGACGGGTCGGTCGGGGCGCCGTCGGTCTTGAGGGTGACCGGCGTGTTCGGGATCGCCTTTCCGTTCGAGTCTTTGACGAGGAACGTAATGGTGCCGGCTTCGTTAAAGCCTGAATTCTTGAGGCCGAGGAACGCGCAGGGGCCGCCGCCGCACGTGAGGCTCTCGTAGCTGACGGTGCCCGGGATGGCGATCGGTCCACCATCGACGGGCCCTGCGTCGTAGCCGGCATCCACACCGGCGATCGACTGCGCGAAGGTCACGTCGGCCGTGGAGACCGAGTTATTCCAGACGGCGGTGACCGTCTGCTTCCCCAAGCAGGCGATGTCCTTCGTCGCGTCGCAGGTGTAGTCGGCGCGCGCGACGCCGGCTGCATCGAGGGGGACGTCGAGCGAAGTCTGCCCGCCGATCATGCCGTGGGTCGCGGTGAGCTTGACGGTACCGGTCCCGGCGGTGCTCCCGACGCTCGTCCGCACCTCCAGCTTCACGATCGAGCCGTTGGCAAGCTGAGTCGTCGGCGTCGCGAAGAGAACGATGCCGTTCGTGACGGGCGTTGTAACGATTTCCTGGGAATCGCCGCATGCGACGAAGGATCCGAGGGCGCCAACCGGCACGACGACTGCTGCCAACGTCGCGAGCCAACCACGAGCCGAGATTCCGGAAAGGGGGCGAGTCTTCATAGGTGTGAATCAACCTCAGGTAGATGCAAAGTCAACAGAACGATGGGGAAGGCGACGTGGGGTGTCCCAAAAACGGATCGCAATTCCAAGAAGAAACCCCGAAAGGCGAATGCCTCTCGGGGTTTGCTCCTAGCACGCCGGTAGGCCCGGCGCTGCGCGTCTCAGAAGTGGCCGTGGCCGTGGTGGTCGTGACCGCCGCCGGAGACCTTCGACTCATCCTTCGGGCGCTCGGCGACGAGGCACTCGGTGGTGAGCATGAGAGAGGCGACCGAAGCGGCGTTCTGGAGGGCCGTGCGGACGACCTTGACCGGGTCGATGACGCCCATCTCGATGAGGGAACCCCAGGTGTCGGAAGCGGCGTTGTAGCCGTAGTCGCCGGAGCCTTCCTTGACCTTGTTCACGACGATCGAGCCTTCGAGGCCGGCGTTCGCGACGATCTGGCGGAGGGGCTCCTCGATGGAGCGGCGGATGATCTGGACGCCGAACTTCTGCTCGGGGGAGATGTCGTTGAGGCTGTCGAGGGAGGCCTGCGCGCGGATGAGCGCGACGCCGCCGCCGGGGACGATGCCTTCTTCGACGGCCGCGCGGGTCGCGTGGAGGGCGTCTTCGACGCGGGCCTTCTTCTCCTTCATTTCGGTCTCGGTGGCAGCGCCAACCTTGATGACCGCAACGCCGCCGACGAGCTTGGCGAGGCGCTCCTGGAGCTTCTCGCGGTCGTAGTCGGAGGTGGTGTTCTCGACCTGGCCGCGGATTTCCGCGATGCGGCCCTTGATCTTCTCTTTGTCGCCGGCGCCGTCGACGAGGGTCGTGTTGTCCTTGTCGAGGACCGCACGCTTCGCGCGACCGAGGTCGGTGATGGTGACGTTCTCAAGCTTGAGGCCGAGCTCGTCGCTGATGACCTGGCCGCCGGTGAGGACCGCGATGTCCTTGAGCATTTCCTTGCGGCGATCGCCGAAGCCCGGCGCCTTGACGGCGGCGCACTTCAGGGTGCCACGGAGGTTGTTGACGACGAGGGTGGCGAGCGCTTCGCCTTCGACGTCTTCCGCGATGATGAGGAGCGGCTTCTGGGCGCGGGCGATCGCTTCGAGGACGGGGAGGAGGTCCTTGAGGTTCGAGATCTTCTTCTCGCTGATGAGAAGGAAGGCATCTTCGAGGACCGCTTCCATGCGGGCCGCGTCGGTCGCGAAGTAGGGGCTGAGGTAGCCGCGGTCGAACTGCATGCCTTCGACGACGTCGAGGACGGTTTCCGCCGTCTTGGACTCCTCGACGGTGATGACGCCTTCTTTGCCGACCTTCTCCATGGCCTGCGCGAGCTTCTCGCCGATCTCTTTGTCGCCGTTGGCGGAGATCGTGCCGACCTGCTCAATTTCCTTCGCGTCTTTGGTCTGCTTCGCCATCGCCTTCAGGGAGGCGACGAGGGTCTCGACCGCCTTGTCGACGCCACGCTTGATTTCCATCGGGTTGTGACCCGCGGCAACGAGCTTGGAGCCTTCGCGGTAGATCGCCTGGGCGAGGACGGTGGCGGTCGTCGTGCCGTCGCCGGCGACGTCGTTCGTCTTCGAGGCGACTTCGCGCACCATCTGGGCGCCCATGTTCTCGAAGCGGTTCTCGAGTTCGATTTCCTTGGCGACGGTGACGCCGTCCTTGGTGACCGTCGGCGCGCCGAAGGACTTCTCGATGACGACGTTGCGACCCTTCGGGCCGAGGGTCACCTTGACCGCGTCGGCGAGGGCGTTGACGCCGCTGAGAATGAGGTTACGCGCGGTTTCGGTATAAACGATTTCTTTGGCAGCCATGGTCGAGTCCTGTCTGTGGGAATCGCGCTTGCGATTCGCAAATCAAATAGAGTTTCTGAACCGAGAGGGGCGGAAGCGGCGACCGACGGTCAACCGCACATCGCCCTCACTTCTCGATGATGCCGAGGATGTCGTCTTCGCGGACGATGAGGCGCTCTTCGCCGTCGAGCTTGATCTCGGTGCCGCTGTATTTCCCGAAGAGAACGCGGTCGCCGACCTTGACGTCGAGCTGCTTGACGGTGCCGTCGTCGAGGACCTTGCCGTTACCGACGGCAATGACTTCGCCTTCCATCGGCTTCTCTTTCGCGTTGTCCGGGATGATGATGCCACCCTTGGACTTCTCCTCGCTCTCGACGCGCTTGAGGATAATGCGATCTTGAAGGGGACGAATGTTGGCCATGATCTTCTTAGACTCCTCGAAACAATACTGGTTTGTGTCTCCGGAGAAACGACACGCGCTTCGGACCGGAGGACGACTTTTAGCACTCTCCCACCGGGAGTGCTGACGGGCGGGAAGGTAATCCAAGGTCTCCCCCCGTCAAGGGCCGGTCGGCAAACTTTTTGAAACAGGCAAATACATATTATATTCAAAGCCTTGCAGCACGTCACCCGCGGACGATTCCCCCCTTCGCACTCGTGATCGTCGAGTGCTGGCAGGAAGGAATCGACGGAGGCCCCTTTGCTGCAGCGCGCCGAATTCCGTACGCTGGTCGGTGGCGCAGGCTTCACGGTCGCCTCTCAAGCGGTGGGCGGTGATGGTCGGCACCAGAAACGAGGTCCCCCATGACAAGTCCGCTGGCGCTCACCGGTTCCGTAGATGGCTTCTTCCACGACGCGGTCGTCCGCGCGAAAGAGGCGAATCGGGTCGAGGCTTCTACGGAAGCCACGCACTACATGGGAAAACTGCTCGCGGATTTCGCGCGTCCCGATGCGCCGCGCGCCACCTTCGAGACGCCGCTCGTCTTCCTCCTCGACGACGCGATGAAGACGCCCCTCCTCCACGAACGTTTTGAAAAGCTTCGCGTTTTGGGGGACGGCGTCCTCTACGGCCTCGGTTTTTTTGGCGATCGCTTTGAGGCAAAAGGGATCGACGAGAGCTACGTGATCGGCGTCGGTCGGGCCGCCTACGAGAACGCGGGCGCCATCCTGAAACGCGGCGCGGAGGGCCCGCAAGCACCGGATCTCTTTACCGAACTGGCCTCACGGTTCTCCGCGCTCGTCGAGGTATTGAGTTACGTCGCCGATCACTTCTTCGCCAAGGGGGCTGGCGCCGTCGGCGACCGCGGTGTGGTGAAGCTCTACGAGCGCTGGCTCAAAACGCGCTCCGACAGCCTCGCAGAAGCGCTGAGCGCCCACGGCTTCATCGCTCCGCGACGCGGCTCCGGGGTCCTTCAATGAGCGAAGCGCTGCTCGCTGGAAACGGCGCTGCGCTTGTTGCCGAAATCGCTCGAGAAGTGGCGCTTGCGAAGGCGCTGCAAGGGCGCCTGGAGCGCCTTTATCGCCTCGACCGCGTTGTCGACGTCGGCGACTTTGCGGCCGTCGGCGAGGAGGGGGACCGCGAAACGCTGTGGGTGCGGAATGAGCCCGACGGCGGTCTCGCGGTCGCCCTTCGGTTGCCCCCGCTTGGCGTGTCGGCGGCGGTGCCCCTCGATCGCTACCTGCAAATTGTCGAGGGGGTAAGCCACTTTGTCTACCTCGCCGAGCGCTGGCGCCGATCCGCACCGGTGTCGAAGCTTGAATTGGAAACCCAGGCCGAAATCGACAAGTACGTCGTCCTCGCGGCGCAAAGTCCAACCTTTGATCGCCCCCAAAGTGCCGATTTGCGGGACCGGCTGTACGCCCGCGCCGAGTACCTCCATGCCGCGGCGACCGAAGAAGGGGATCGCTACCGAACTGCCACGCGGGTAGCTGCGAAGTTCACGGAATTCCTCGAACATCGCTTCGTCGAAGGGCGCCAGTGGGGCCCCTTGCGGCGGGCATTGCTCACCTTTTTCCACGCCCCCCGCGAGGAAAAACAGTGGGCAATTCAGCGCATCAAGTAGCGCCTTACTTCCGCCTTCGGCTGGTCAAAGAGGCTGCAACGCACCTCTGGGCCGTCTTCCGGGCGCGCGCCGCTTCCGAGGGCACAAACGGCCCGCTCGGTCATGGCGAGCGTGCGGCTCGCGAGGAACCCCTCCCGATTCGGCTCGACCCCCTCGCAACGGACCTTCCCCTCACCGTCGATCCAACAGCTCGCGAGGCCGGCCGCCAACTTCGCGCGAACAGTGGCGCGACGGGCCGGATCGCTTGGAATTCCTTCGCCGATGACCACTGGCGTGCGGGCGTCGACGGGGACCTCGAAGCAGTGGGTCAGCCCGGCGTCGTCGGAGGCGCAGACGCCGCCCGGTAGTCGTGGAGCGAGGGCCACGGTGCGGCCGGGGAGCGGGATCTTCGTCGCTGAGACGCTTCCCGTTGCCGTCTTGGTGACGCACTGGACGTCGCCCCCGACGAGCGCGCACGGCCCGACGACAGCCCCAACGCCGCGCAGGAGCGGCGTACTCTGCTCAAGATCGGAACAAAGCGGTTTGAGTGCAGGCGTGCAGCGCAGGTTTCCGCTGTCATCGACGACACAGATTTCCTGCCCAGGAAGCGACAAAATCTGGTGTGCTTCGAGACGGGCGCAGAGAAGTGAACCTTCCACGCGCATGCCATCTTCGGCGCGATTTCTCCGAAAAAGACCTTCGTCCGTGAGTGCGAGGAGCGAGAAGGTCCCCTTTTCGGAGAGCGGCTCAAAGGCGATATCGCGGACGCCCGAACGCGTCCAAAACGGGGTCGGAGAAGCCCCCATCGTCGAGCACCACAGGTGTCTCGATCGAGCGATGATGCAGAAGCGGTCGTCGCTTCCATAGAGGGCGTGCGGCTCTTCGGGGAGCGGCGCGCGGGCAAAATCGGACCAGTCGACGCCGTCGCGAATGGCCGCTGCGAGGGCGGTTCCCGAGTCCCCTTCTCGATCGGCGAGGGCCGGACACGAATAGAGGCCGATGGCCCGCGTGGTGCGCCGGTAGGTGTACGTGCCGGAGACGACCCCCTCGCCCCCCTCACGGACCGCGCGCGCTTCCACGCGGAGGGTCACTTCGTCTTCATTGCGTGTAAACAGCGGAATTCCGCAGTTTTTTTCGTGCCGTTCCCCGGTGATGGTGAGGCGGACGCCGTAGTCTTTCGGCACCTCCATCCGCACCTTCGCACAGAGGCTCGGAAGCGTGCGCGGGCAGTCGAAGGTGCCGAGGGGGACTGTCACCTCGCCACCAACGAGCGGGGCGACGGCGGGGGCGCGGACCGCACGGACGGTGGGCGTCGCGGTGACGTTCACCGCGGTGTCGGCGAGATTGACGACGCCACACGCGGCATTCCCCGTGGCAAGAAGAGCAAAAACGCCAATCGGCGCCAGGTACTTGGCACCGATCTGAACGGGCATGCGGTCGTCGTCTTCTTCGAGGAAGCGATGACGAAGGTAACTGCCGAGGCCGACAAGGCCAACTTCCGCAAGCGCGATCAGGAGCGTGTTCACCGACGCACGCTCAGATCGTCTTCGTCAGATTGAGTTCGTAGCCCTTGTCCGACGACAAGCCGGGGAGAATCACGCGGACGCGCTTCTTGCCGTCGCCGCCCGCATCCGGAGCGCCGTCGTCGTAGTAAAACTTCCAGGTGCGGCTACCGGGGAATTCACCACAAAGCGGTGTGATCACGAACGCTCCGTTGGTGACAACGTAGCTCGCTTTGCGTTTGACGACGGGTCCGTTGTCCCATTGTTCCGTCAAGAAAATTGAGGTCGCGGTGAACGAAAGGAGACCGCGGTAGTTCGTCCCTAGCGCGGCGGCGTCGGGCTTCTTGATGCTCGTGACGTTGTAAAACCCGCTCGCCGGAGCCGGGCTTGAGAGGCTCACGTTGCCGGCGCCGACCGCAACGGTCAGGGCGGCGGCGGTCATGTCGAGGTCAGAGCCAGCGCAGGCACCGGCATCGGTTCCGCCACCGGCATCAAGCGCGGTGTTACCATCAGGAATTGTCGCTGCGTCGTTCGCACTTGCGTCGGCCGGTGTCGTCGCATCGGGCGTGGTGGACCCGCCGTCGGCGATCGCCGCATCTTGCGAGGGGAGCACCTCGGTACCGGTCGTTGCGTCATCTTCACCGCAGGCGAAGACCATCGACGACGTGAGGGCTGCGAGCGTGATCCCGCAAAAAAACGAACGACGAATCGACATGGTCAAGGCGCTCCGTAGCGAAAAGGCCCCCGTCGGAGCCTTCACGCCGACGGGTGACTTTGAAATCGAGATGGTTTGGGAGTCAAACGGAGAAGCCGAGGGGAATCCCCCGGAAACCGCTCACTTCTTCTTTGGGGATTTTGCTGCCGGCGCTTTTGCCGCCGGAGCTTTTGCCGCCGGAGCTTTTGCCGCCGGAGCCTTCGCTGCCGGCGCTTTTGCCGCCGGAGCCTTCGCCGCCGGAGCCTTCGCCGCCGGAGCCTTCGCCGCCGGAGCCTTCGCCGCCGGAACCGGCTTCTTGACGAGCTTCTTCGCGGGTGCGCTCTCCAGGTGCACGGTGCTCGGGCGGTCGACCGCCTCCCGGAGGATCGCGCGCTTCTCAAGCGTATCGCGAACTTTTTCCTGGAAAAGTTCGGGATCGAAGGGCTTGTCGATGTAGCCGTCGGCACCGTA
>JAAFHJ010000112.1 GCA_013298325.1 Myxococcales bacterium
GTCCCCGCCACCGCGTCCGTCGACGTCGGTATTGCTGCTTCTGCCGCCCCGAGTACAAGCGCAGCCGCTCCCGCCAGCGCGACCGTCCGCCCCCCTTCGACCAAGCGCCCGACCGGCGGCCTTAATTCCCACGATATTCTGAAGAACTGAGCATGATTGCCCATCGCACGTTTCGCCGTTCTGCGACTGTATTCGCGGCACTCTCGCTAGTGACGCTTGCCACCGTCAGCAGCGCAGACCCCAAGAAGCCCGCGAAGAAGGCGCCGTCGCTGCAAGAAGTGCTCGCGCAGAAGTCGAACGAGCAGGCGAAGGCCGACTACGAAGCGTCCCTCGTCTTCGCGGCGAACAGCGATTTCGCCTCGGCGGAGACGCGTATGCAGGGGGCCTACGACAAGACGAAGGACCCGCGCATTCTGTATAATCTCGCAGTTATTCAGAAAAAAGCGACCCACTACACGACGGCGATCCGCACCCTCGACCGCTATATCGACCTCGCAAAGACCGACCCGGAGGCGCGTATCGCCGATCGCGACCGCGCCGACGCCGAGGCTTTCAAGAAGGATCTGCTCGTCGTTACTTCCCCCTTCGACGTGGAAGTGGTCGAAAAAGCGGGCGGGAAGGAAGTCCCCGTGCTCGGCGCCAAGGTGGTGGTCGACGGCGAAGAAATCGGCGTCACGCCGCTCCCGCCGACGGCCAAAGTCAATCAGCGCAATGGCCAGCTTCTTCGCGTAACAAAAGACAGTTTTGACCCCTTCGAGGTCAAAATCAATGTGAGCAACCCCCAGGGGCATCGCGAGCGCATCACGCTGATGCGGCACGAGCGCAATGGCACGCTCGAGGTCGTCCTGCCGGAGCCTTATACCGTTGAAGTCGATGGGAAAGTCGTCGGAACCGGCCCCGTCTGGTCTTCGCCGCTCCTTGCGGGGGCCCACACGCTGCGCGTGACCGCCGAGGGGAAGAAACCCTACGACGCCCGCGTCGACATCGCCGAAGGGCAGACGAAGCGCATCGAGCTCTCCAAGCTCGAGAAGAACAAGTCGTACACGTGGGTCTACATCGTGAGCGGCGCGGCGGTGGTGGCGATCGTGGGGGGCGTCGTCGCCTACACGACGATCAACAAAGACCCTGCAATTTCGCCCCCGAACGGAACGCTCGGCTCCTTCAACCCCTGAGCAGGCCTGAGCCTCTCCGCCCGGATCGGAGAACGTCCGCGTTGCGATGCGCAGCTGTATGGAGTAGTCGACGGAGCCCTATATGGCGACCTATCTCGTCACCGGCGGCGCGGGCTTCATCGGCTCTTCTCTTGCGGAGGAACTCGTCCGTCAGGGGGACAAAGTTCGGGTCATTGACGATTTCTCCACGGGACGCCGCGAGAACCTGCTCCCGCTCGAAGGGAAAATCGAGCTTTTTGAGGGGAGCATCACCGACCCGGAACTCGTCGCGAAGGCGATGAAGGGGGTCGAGGTGGTCTTCCATCAGGCAGCGATCCCGTCGGTGGCGCGCAGCGTGGAAGACCCGACCGCCTCGATGTTCGCCAACGTCCAGGGGACGACGGTGATCCTCGACGGCGCCCGTCGCTCGGGGGTCCGCCGCGTTATTTTTGCAGCGAGTTCCTCCGCCTACGGCAACACGAAAGAGCTGCCGAAGCGGGAGACGATGGTGCCGCAGCCGCTCTCGCCCTACGCGGTCGCCAAGCTGACCGGGGAGCACCTGATGCGTGTATTTTCCGAGCTTTACGGCTTGGAAACCCTCTCGCTCCGCTACTTCAACGTCTTCGGCCCCAAGCAAGACCCGAACAGCCAGTACGCGGCGGTCATCCCGAACTTCATCACCGCCGCGCTCGAGAAGACCCGACCGCGGGTCTTCGGCGACGGCGAGCAGACGCGCGATTTCTGCTTCATCGAAAACACGGTCGCCGCAAACCTCCTCGGGGCGACCACTTCGAAGAAGCTTGAGGGGCAGATCGTCAATGTCGCCTGCGGCGAGCGTATTTCGCTGAACCAACTTCTCGGCTTCATTTCCGAGGAGTCTGGCCACAAAATCGAAGCGATCTACGAGCCTACGCGCGCCGGTGACGTCCGCGACTCCCTCGCCGACATTTCCGCGATCCAGGAACTCCTCGGCTACGAGCCGAAGGTGAAGGTCCGCGACGGCCTCGCCCGAACCTTCCGCACGTTCGCCGACCGCCACGCGGCTCGGTAACGACTTATTTGCCGTCGCACCGCTTCGGCGGCGCTTCCGGGACTGCGCTAACGAGCGGATGTTCCTTCTTTTCCATTCGCGCGATGTCCTCTTTGGGGCTCGCCCAGTGGGTGTCGAGAAGGAGGTCCGTCTTGCCGCACGGGAGGGGCGCGTGGAGCGTCACCAACAGCAGTTGCTGCATGGCGTCCGACTCCTTGATCTCGGGAACGACGACCGGGATCGTCTTGGTCGCCCCCGAGATCGGGACTTCGGTCTTGCCGCTCTCGACCTCAATCGTCGCCGTGACGCCAGAAACATCGGCAAACGGATTGGTGATGGTGAGGTCGTAGGTCACCGGCTTTCGGCCGCAACCGAAGAGGGCAACCCCCGAGAATAGAACGAGAAACGCGCGCGCGGCTTCTTTCATTCCGTGAGCGTATCTGGCAACGGGGCGACCGTCAGCCTCCGCAGGGGAGATCGTCGGTTGGGAGTTCGTAGCGCTTGGCGGCGAGGAGCAGCGCGCGGTTCTCCGCCAGCGCGCAAAACGGCGTCAGGTAGGGCGTCTCGGCGAGGGCCCGGAGGCGCCTCGCGAGCGGGACGAGCCCACGGGCGACGGCAGCGCGGGCCCCATCGCCGTCGTTTTGGGCGACGCAGACGTCATGAAGCGCAAGAAATACGCTCGCTTCGTTCAAGAGCGACGGCCGCCCTTGGTCGATGAGCGTTGCCCCTTCGTCGGCGAGCGTCCGCGCGCGTGCGGCGTCGCCCCCGCGCAACACGGCGGTCGCCCAGTGCCCGAGCGCCACCGGGAGCACGTCGTGCATTTTCGTCGCCCGGTAGGAGAGCGCCGCCTGTCCGAGGAGCGTCGTTGCGGCGCCGAGGCGGCCGTCCGCGCCGAAGCGAAGGAGTTCAACCCCTCGATAAAACAGCACTCCGAGCGTTGCTCGATCGTTGGGGACCCAGCCGCCGCTCGCCGCGTCGTCGGCCATGCGTCGCGGTTCGGCGAGGAGTTCGCTTGCGTGGGCCTCTTCGCCGCCGAAGGTCGCCGTCCAGCCGAGCAGGTTCATCTGGCCGTGGCGAACCACGCCCGGCGCGCCGACCTCTTGCGCCCGTCGAATCCCCTCTTCAATGGCGGCGAGCGCCTCCTCGCGGGCACCGAGGGTGGTGAGGGCAAAGCCGACGTTCGCCGTCAGCGTCGCCTCGCGGGTCACGAGCCCCGCCGTCCGAGCCGTCTCCGCTGCCGACCGCCGCGCCGCGAGCGCCTTGAGGGGGGCCCCGGAGGTTTGATGAACAACGGCAAGGGTTTGCCAGGCATCGATCGCCGCCTCGGGCATGGCGTGCGCGCGGTCGAGGGCGAGGAGTTCGTCGGCGACGGCGGCGGCGCGGTCGAGGGCACCGGCGAAGGCGAGCCGAGACGCCAAGACGGCAGCGCATCGGGCATCTTCGTGGATGAGCGCCATCGTCGTCGGGTCGGCGGCGGCACCCCCCACCGCCTTGCGTGCTGCGGCACGCACCTCTTCCAGGCGCGCGGTCATGTCTGCGGCGCCGGAGGCGTCTTCGTAGCGGGCGCGTGCACCGTTCGCGAGGATCTCGCTCGCGCCATCGAAGACCGCTTCGGCCATCGCACGGACCGCCGTCTCCCGCTCGCCGGAGCGCGGATCGAGCCGATTCCACACGTCATCGAGGAGCTGCGCGCGCGCGAAACTCGTCGGTCGATCCTCGGCAAAGGCGAGGGCCCGTTCGGCGAGTTCGGCCGCCTGGTGGAGCGCGTTGGCGGCGAGGGCCCGTCGTGCCGCCCGCTCAAGGAAGACCGCCGCGCGTTCATGGTCGGCGCCGAGCTCCAAATGGCGGGCGACGACGGCGTCGTCATCGCCAACTTCCGCAAGAAAAGCACCTGCTTTGGCGTGGCACTCGCGGAGGGCATCCTCGGACAGCGCCGCGTAGGCGACCTCGCGCGCGAGCGGGTGCTTGAAGGCCCACTCGCGGGTCCCCGGGAACCGGGAACTGGCCTGTTCTACAACGATTTCGGCCTCCGAGAGGGCCCGCAGCGCGGCGGCCGGGTCGCCGACGCCGAGCGCTTCGAGGCCCCGATCCCAGCCGCTCGGGCCGAATACGGCGAGCTTGAGGGCGGCGTCGCGGGCGGCGTCATCCTGGCTATCGAGGTTGACCTGAATCGCCGCTTCGATCGTCGGTGCGGCGGCGCCCGACTGCCCCTTCGCTGCAAGTCGCGCAAGTTCCTCGGCAAACAGCGGAGAACCGGCTGCCTGCGCGGCGATCGCTTCCACGCGCGCTTCCCCTTCGTCCCCTTCGGCGCGCGTCCCGAGCATCGCCTTCGCGATCGCGCGCACGTTGCGAGCGGACAGCGGCCGGAGCTCAATGCGCTGGTGTTCGCAGAAGGCGAAGCGGTGGGCGTCGTCTCGGAAAAAGTGAGGACGTGCCGTAACTACTAGCAAAATGGCGGTTTTCTGGCCGCGACCGAGGAGGTGGTCCAAGAACGCGAGGCTCTCGGCGTCGCACCACTGGCCGTCTTCGAGGGCGAGCACGAGCGGCGATTGGGCGGCGGTTGCCGTTGCGAGGGCGGTCGCGGCGAGCCAGAGTGCGTCTCGGGCGACCCCTTCATCGGCAAGCTCATTCGCGAGCCACCGGGCGACGACCGGTGTGTAATGCACAAAGTTTGTTGCGCCGATGGAAGCGGCGTAACTACTCACAAGTTCTTCAGTAATTGCCGTCGAAGCCCCCTTGGGGACCCGGCAGAGCGCGCGAACTAGCTCGGCGAGGGCGCCGAGAGCGAGCCCCTTGCCGAACGGTTCGCAACGGGCGGGGACGAGGCGAGCCCGCCGCGGGTGCGCGGCGATAACCTCGAGAAATTCTCTGCGAATTCGGGTCTTTCCGATGCCGGGCGCCCCGGTGACGGTGACGATGACCGGCGACTTTCCGCTGGCGCTCCGCTCGAAGGCGCTCGTGAGCTGGAGCATCTCGGCTTCGCGTCCGACGAACGGAGCTCCGGCGACGAAGGAGCGGCCGCCGACGAGCGCCTCTCCGACGACGGCGGCACCGTCGGCACGGACCTGAAAACTGTAACGACCACGGCCAAGTTCGCTCGTCGTGGTGTCGGCCAGCACCGTCCCGTCGGCGGTCCCTTTTGCCGACGACGCGGCGTCGCGGGCGAGGGCGGCCGCCCGGTCGACGACTTCGCCGGTTGGGCGCATCCGATCGATGCGCGAGCGCCCGGTGGCGACGCCGACGGCGGCCCCGAGGCGTGCGAGGCGAAGGGCAAGTTCGAGGGCGGTCGCCGCTTCGTCCCCGAGCGCCTTGCGGACGCCAAGATGGGCGACGAGTGCGTCGCCGCCAAGTTCGGTCGCCTCAGCGCCACGTGCTCGAATTTGCGAAAGAATACGCTGACGCGCTTCGCCGCGCGGAACGTTCACGGCGAGGATCGACGTGACCAACCGGAAGCCGGCGGCGCCCGCAGTGCCGCGCCCTTCGCCGCCGAGGAGGATCGTTCCCATGCTCTGCGGCGTCCCGTCGACGGCGGTCAGTCGAAGGACCGGTCGCGAGGTCGCGCGCACATGATCCTCAAGATTTCGCAGCTCGGCGGCGACCTCGGCGGCGCTGTCGGGGCGGTCCTCCGGGGAGGAGGCGAGGAGGCGCGCCACGAGCTCGTCGAGGGCGAGCGGCACCTCCGGGACGACCTCTGACAGGCGCGGCGCCGGCGTCGTCACCAGGCGGGCAAGAATGGCCATCGGCGTCGGACCGATGTGGGGCGGACGGCCGGCGACGAGCTCGAAGAGGGTCGCCCCCAACCCATAGAGATCGGCACGCCCGTCGACGACATCGTCGCCACGCGCCTGTTCGGGGGCCATGTATGCGGGGGTCCCAAGGATCGCGAAGCTCCGCGTGACCCGGGTGTCGTCGGTCGCTGCAACACCGAAATCAACAAGCTTTACGCGAGGTCGCTGCACACGCGGGACGACGATTTCGGTCACCCGGGGCGTCATCGGCGCGGCGTCCGGGTCGGGGCCGGCAGGGGCGCTCTCGGCGACGAGGAACACGTTCGACGGCTTCACGTCCCGGTGAACAATTCCGGCCGCATGGGCGGCGGAGAGGGCGTCGGCGACCTCGGCAAGGATGTAAAGTACATCTTCCAACGGGAGCGGTCCGCTCTTCGTCGCGGCGTTTCGGGCCACGCGCCGCGCGAGATCTTCGCCGGCGAGCCACTCCATGGCGATGTAGGGCGCACCCGCCGTTCCGGAGCCGTCCCCGCCGCCGCGCCCGTCAAACTCACCCGTCGCTGCGCCGAGCTGCCCGAAGGCAGAAACACGAACAATTGCAGGGTGTTTTAGCGATGCGAGCAGGCGCCCCTCGCGGACGAAGCGCGCTTCCTCTTCGGGGTCGACGCGTCCGCTCCCCGTCGACATCACCTTGAGTGCCGTCGTCTCGTTGCGCACGCGATCGTAGGCCCGGTAGACGACGCCTACCGCCCCACGACCGACTTCTGCTTCAATTTCAAAGCGTTCGTCGAGGACGGTCCCCGGTCGGAATTCGCTCATCGCCCGCCCCGCGTCCGGCCCCCGTGCCCCTTGGCGGGGACGGCGGTTGCGATGCTCTTCGTCGCGTGTTTCGTCGCCGTTCGGCTTTTCGGCGCAGGCGCCCCTGCTCGTCCGCCCGGAACTGCTCGTCCGCCGGGAACCGGCGCGGCAGTCCGTGGCGTGCCGCCAGCAATTTTCCTCGGTGGCGCGTCGCGATCGTGGATCGGAGCGACCGGGGCGTCCACCGCGGGCAGCTCCTCTACTGGCGCGACCTCGGGCAGGGGGGCGAGCGGCTTTGCTTCGGTAATTGTTGCCTTTCCGTCCACTTTTCGCTGCAGACCGATCAGGAAGACCTCGTAGGAAACCGAGCGTGTGCCTTCCGGTCGAATCGTCCGCTCTTCTTTGAAGGCCGTTTTGGTCGCCTGTTTCGCCGCCGAAAAATCCTCCCCCATGAAGATCTTTCCGACGAAATGTCCGCCGGGGGCGAGCAGCGCCTCGGCGACGGCAAGTGCCCGCATATACAACTCAAAACTCCGCGCTTGATCGGCGTTTCGATTGCCCGTTGTCGCGGGAGCCATGTCGGAAACAATCACGTCATAGGGGGCGTAGAGCGCGAGCTGCTCGTTGGTGATCGACAGCGCGTCCCCTTGGGAAAATGTCGCGTGGATCGGAAGCACCGTGTCGAGCGGCTTCAAATCCATCGCCAAAAGTCGCCCCGTTTTGCCGATCCGCTGGGCCGCGTACAGGCTCCAGCTCCCCGGTGCCGCGCCGAGGTCGAGCACGCGCTGGCCGTTGCGGAAGAGCTTCACGCGACGGTCGATCTCTTCGAGCTTGAAGACACTCCGTGCCGGGTACCCCTCGCGCTTCGCACGAACGGTGAACGAATCTGGGCCTTTGTAAGGATTCTTCGTCATGGTGCCGGGTCCCAACGGGCGGTCTTGCGCCGTACAAATCCACGAGGTGACAGCAACGCAAGATTGCTAAACGGGAAATTAGGCGGTGGATCGCCGGTTCCTCAGCGACGTAGTGGGAGAAATCGCAATCGCAGATGTGCGTCGCGTACCCACGGCACCGCGGCTCCGCGATATACTCGATCGCCGTGTCGGCTACGACGGACAAGACCAACCCAGCACCGAGCCTCGCGGCTTCAGGAGCCCCCGGAGCCGAGCTCACGGGGCAGCTCCTTGGCAAGCGCTATCGGATCGAGCGTGTCGTCGGCATCGGCGGCATGGGGTCGGTGTATTCGGCGACCGACCTGAACACGACGGCGAAGGTCGCCGTAAAAGTCCTGAAGCCGGAGGCGGCCGGCCAGTACGAGACCGTCGAGCGCTTTTTCCGCGAAGCGCGCGCCGCCGTCGCCATCGATTCCGCGCATGTTGTGAAGGTCCTCGACGTCGGCGAGACGCGCCGCAACGGGCTCCCCTACATGGTCATGGAGTACCTGGAAGGGGAAGACCTCGGCGCTGTGATCCAGCGCCGCAGGAAGCTCCCCATTGATGAAATTGCCGACTTTGTCATCCAGGCGTGCATTGGTCTTTCCAAAGCGCATTCCCTCGGAATTGTGCACCGCGACATCAAGCCATCGAACCTGTGGATCGCCAAAGGGACCGGCGGCGTAGCCCTTCTAAAGATTCTCGATTTCGGGATCTCGAAGACCGACGCGGGCAGCGGCGTCGATGAGCGGCTGACGGCGACGACGTCGGTCTTTGGTTCGCCGTCCTACATGTCGCCCGAGCAGGTGCGCTCGGCGAAAAACGTCGACCTGCGAACCGACATTTGGGGCCTCGGCACGGTGCTCTATGAGTGCCTCACCGGCGGAAGATTGCCCTTTGAAGGGGACAACGCAGGCGCCGTATTTGCCGCCATCATCGCCGATCCACCGCAGCCGATTCGTCTCTTTCGTCCGGACGTCCCCGAGGCCTTTGAAGCGATCGTCCTAGCGGCGCTTCAAAAGCCGCGTGATGCACGCATCGGGAGCGCGAGCGAGCTTGCCCATCGGCTCGCCCCGTTCGCAACGGCCCGTACCCTCGAAATGCTGGAGGCGGCCGCCCTCGATCGTTTCCCGGCCGGTCGCGAGCACGCCCATTCCGGGGAATTCCGCGCGGGGCCTGACGGCTCTGGGCGGTTCCAGGCCCTTCCAAGCGAACCGGCGCTCGCCCCGCCGTCCCTTCGGGCTTCGATGGTCTCCATCAGCGATGCCCCGATGCTCTCGCCACCGACGCCGGTGCCTCTTTCGGTGCCGATCGTGCAGCCGCCCTCGGCGCCGTCGAATCCGGCGCTTGGGGTCACCTCTTCGTTTGGGGGCAAGGCGCCCGAAAAGCGAAATTCGGGGCTCCTCTACGTTGTTGGCGGTTCCGTCGTCGGCGCCGTTCTTGGCGCCGCTCTCCTCGGCGGTCTCTACTATTCGCTGACGCACCCCAAGACCGACGGCACCGCACCGCTTGCCGCCAGCGCGCCCGTCTCTGTGGCACCGAAGCCGACTCCTGCGCCGGAACCGACGCCCACCGTTGCAACGCCGTCGGCGAGCCCCGCCCCTTCGGCAGCTCCCGAGCCGAGCGTCTCCGCGACGCCGAGCGCGAAGCCGACTGGAAAAGCGCCAGCGACGAAGCCGACCGCGAAGCCGACGACCACCTCGACGATGCCGAAGCGGACGACGCCGGCCCAGATCGCGAATCAGCTCTTTCCGATGAAGAAGTAGCCGGTCTTCGCTTCGGCGTGGCCGATGGCTGCGGGCGCCGTGAGCGGCGGCAACTACGAGAATCCCCTACGAGAAAACCCCCGAAGCTTCCTTGCGGAGCCTTCGGGGGTTTCTTTTGCGAGTCGCTGTTGCGAACCGCAGCGCGACTCAGCGAGCCTTGCGGATCTTGGTCTTGACGGCGTGGCGGATCGTCACGAGGCCGTTCTTAGAACCGGGGACGCCACCCTCGATGAGGAGGAGGTTCTTCTCGACGTCGATCATCCCAACCTTGAGGTTGAGGATCGAGACGGTCTCGTCACCGTAGTGACCGGGCATCTTGAGGTTCGGGAGGGTGCGGCCCGGCGTCATGTTCGTACCGATCGAACCGCCGTGACGCTGGTACTCGTGGACACCGTGGCTGCGCTTGAAGCCGCGGAAGTTCCAGCGAACCATGACGCCGGTGAAGCCGTGGCCGCGGGTGGTGCCGCGGACGTCGACCGTCTGGCCGACTTCGAAGACCTGGTCGAGCTTGATGGTGCCGCCGACTTCGAACTTCGCCGCGAAGTCTTCCGTGCAGCGGAATTCCTTGACGGTGCGCATCGGCGCGACGCCAGCCTTCTTGAAGTAGCCGAGCTGGGCCTTGTTGACGTGCTTCTCTTTCGCGGCGTCGAGGCCGAGAACGAGGGCCGTGTAGCCGTGCTTGTCCTGGGACTTCTTCTCGATGACGACGACCGGGCCGGTCTCGATGACCGTGCAGCGGGAGATCTGGCCTTTTTCGCCGAAGATCTGCGTGAAACCGAGCTTTTTGCCGAAGATACCGGGCTTCGTATTCATGATGCTTTCTTTCCTGCACCCCAGGTAGCGGGAGTCTTCCGTCGTCACCCACGGCTCGCTGCGGTCTCGAAAGATCGGTCGCGGGGGTGCGCGGACCGAGGCGCCAGGCGCCCTGCGTGAAACGTGGAAATTGTGTGGTCCCGAAGGCCCCTCACAAGAGCGCGCGGCACGACCAGAGCATTGTGGGCTCCGGCAAGCAGAATCGGCCTCAGGCGAGGCGTGCGAGCGTCGCTTTCACTTCGGCGATGTGCTTGTCGGCGGAGAACTCTGCCGCGGTGACATTCGCAATTTTGCCATCTTTTCCGATGACAAACGTCACCCGCTGGGTGATCCCAAGGAGGCTTCGGAGGCCGCCGATGGCGCCGTAGGCCTTCGCGAGCGCCTTCTTCGTGTCGGCGATGAGCGGGAAGGTGAGCTGGTACTCGGCGGCGAAGCGGCGGTGGGTGTCGTCGTCATCCGTCGAGACGCCGACCACAAGGACGTCACCACCGTTGAGCGTGCCGACCATATCGCGGAAGCCGCACGTCTCTTTCGTGCAGGTCGGCGTGAAGTCCTTCGGATAGAAGTAGAGGACGACGTTCTTCACGAAAGAGACGTGCAGATC
>JAAFHJ010000113.1 GCA_013298325.1 Myxococcales bacterium
GCCGACGCCGGCATCCGGCGCATTGAAGCGACGAGCTTCGTCTCCCCGAAGTGGATCCCCCAGCTCGCCGACGCCGACGACGTCGCCGCACAGCTCCCCCGCCAGGAAGGGGTGATCTTCAGCGCTCTCTGCCCGAACCCGACCGGCTTTGCGCGCGCGAAAGCGGCAAAAATCGAAGAAATTGCTGTCTTTCTCTCGGCGAGCGAGACCCACAATCGGAAGAACGTGAACAAGACCATCGACGCGACGCTCGGCGCGATTGAAGAGGTGGTCGGGCCCGCAAAGGCGGCCGGGATGCGCATTCGTGGCTACGTCTCGACGGTCTGGGGCTGCCCCTACGAAGGGGACGTCGACCCCGCGCGCTCGGTGGCTATCACCGAGAAATTGCTCGCAATGGGCTGCTACCAGGTCTCCTTGGGGGACACGATCGGGAGCGGCACGCCGAAACAGACCCGCGATCTTCTACGACAGATGTTCGATGCGGTGCCGAAGAGCGCCCTCGCGATGCACATGCACGACACACGGGGGACCGCCCTCGCGAACGTCGTTGTCGGCCTCGAGCTCGGGATCCGCGACTTCGACGCCTCCGTTGGCGGGATGGGCGGTTGCCCCTATGCGCCCGGCGCCGCCGGGAACCTCGCCACCGAGGATCTCGTGTACACGCTCCACGGGATGGGCATCGAAACCGGCATCGACCTCGAACGTTTGTGGGAGGCCGGTCAGGTCGCCGAGAGCATTGTGCAGCGCAAACTACCTGGAAAAGTTCATCAATCCGGTGTCCGGAGCCTTCGCGCATGAGGACCTTCTTCTTGGCCGTTCCGCTGACGGTCGCGCTCGCCTGCAGCAAGTCGCCCCCGGAGCCGGTTTCGAAAGCGCCGGAAGCGATCGCCGTCGCAACCAATTCGCCGGTCAAAGGGGCTGTCGCGCCATCTGGCTCCACCACCACCGCGAGCGGATCCACCCGCCGTTGCACACGCCCCCTCGCCACAACGCAGCCGCCTGCCGTCGGTCCGGCGCTCCCAAGTGCGTGCCCGAAGGATCCCGAAGGGGGACAGCCTATGGTTCCCGTGAAGGCGGTCCGCTTTTCGGAAGGGGCCGACGGCGCCGGGAGGCTCTCCGCGTCGATCGAGGCCGAGATCGTCGGCGAGGGGCCGCTGTCCGAGCGCGGCCTCATGTATCGGCTGAGCATGCCGGCCGATCACGGGATGCTCTTTGACCTGGAGCCCAAGGTGCACACCTTCTGGATGCACAATACCTGCCTCCCGCTCGACATGATTTTCGCGGATAGCGACGGGTACATCAGCGGAATTTTGGAGAATGTTCCCACGCTGAACGACAACCCGCGGTCGGTCGGCTGCGAAGGGCGCTACGTGCTCGAAACAAATGCGGGCTGGGCGCGAAGCCACGGGCTGAAGCCGGGGATGTTCCTCAAAGTGGAGTAACGGGGGGCGTTCCTTGCGCGTCGAGCGCGGGAACGGCACCGGCCCCTTCGACAATCACGACGGGGTCGTCGGAAGCGACTTGCACCCGCCGCAAAAAACCGCGAACCTTGCAGCCCGCTGGCTTGTGCAGAATGCCCGGCCGCCTCGTGGTGCCTTCGCGCCACCAGATCGCGCCTGCGCGTCTGCGCGCACCCCCCGCCGAACATGAACGACCCGCACCGCACGTCTCTCCCGCCCATCGCGGCCTCCTCCGTGATCAACGAGCGGTACGAAATTCGTCAGAGTCTCGGCAAAGGGGGCATGGGCGAGGTCTTCCTTGCCTATGACCGTGCCACCCAGCAGCAGGTCGCGCTGAAGGTCGTTCGTGAGGAATCACGCATGCCTGGCGACGACGAGGCGCTGAGGCAAGAGCTCCTCCACGCCCGCTCGGTGAGCCATCCGAACGTCTGTCGCGTCCACGACCTCGCGCCGAGCGCGTACGGGCCGATCCTCGTGATGGAACACATCACCGGACAGACGCTCCACACGCACATTCGTCGGAAAAAGGCCCAGGGCGGCTACACGCCGGACGAATTTCGTCGCATCGCGAGTGAGATTTGCGCCGGCGTCGGCGCGATCCATTCCCAGGGCTTGATCCACGGCGACCTCAAGCCGGGGAACGTCATGATCACCCAGAACCCGGACGGCTCCTTCGGGCGCGCCGTCGTTCTGGACTTCGGTTTCGCCAAGGAACGCGCCCGTTTGAACGCGCGACGTCCCGGAGCTCCGCCCGATGGCGGCACGCCGAACTACATGGCGCCCGAGCGCATCCGCAGCGGCGGTGCGTCGATGGAAGACGACATTTACGCGCTCGCGCTGACCCTTTGGGAAATGTGGACGTGCCGCGTCCCCGAGCCGGGCAGCCGCCCGCGCTCCAAGCCGATGCGCCAGCAGATCATGTTCGACGTCCCGTCGGGGCTGACGACTGACGAAGTAAAGCAAATCTTCCGAAGCCTTGCGGAGATCCCGGCCGACCGCATCCCCGCCCGTCACCTCCGTTGGTTCAACCCGACGACGATGACGGCGAGCCCCGTGCAAGTCGCCCGCGAGCGCCTCGATCCCGGCCCGCCCCCGGGCCGCACCCCCGGCGGCGCCTTCGTCCCCGGAAGCCAGGCGCTCCTCGCGACCTACGCGAGCAATGCCCCCGAGTTCGTTGGGCAAATTGTCGATCTCGACAAGCCGCAGCTCCTCATTGGGCGCCGCACCGACGCCGACATTGTCGTCCCGGAAGCGACGGTCAGCGGTACCCACGCCCAGCTCCGGTTTGTGAACGGCGGCTGGCAGGTCGAAGACCTCGGCTCGACGAACGGCACCTACGTCGAGCACGCCTACGAGCGCAAAAAGACGGTCAATCTCCTCCACGGCGGCGAAGTCCAGTTCGGCGAACTCCGCTTCAAGCTCGTCAATTTCACGCGCGAAAGCCTCCTCCACAAGCGCGCCCAGCAGCACCTCGCGCGCCGTGACGGGCTCACCGGACTCCACGTCCGCGAGCACCTTTTGATGGCCCTCGAAGACGAAGCGCTCTTCGCCGACTGGATCGAAGTCCCGCTCACCGTCGCTCGCTACGAGATTCGCGGCCCGAACCGCCTCGTCTCCGAGCGACCGACGATCCTCGAAATGCTCGCCTTCCGCCGCGCGGCGACACGCGTCGTTGAACTCACCGACATGCTCATGCTCTCCCTCCTCGCCGTCACCGCCGGCCGGACGGGGCCGCTGCGCTTCGTCGTCGCGATGGTCGGTCCCGGCGCCCAGGAGGCGAAGAACCTCGTCGAGCAGGTCGTCGGGCAAGTCCAAGGGATGATGCCGGACGGCCTCGAGCTCGCCGCGTCAATCATGCGCTACGACCCAGGAACGAACGTTCGCACCCTCGTCGATTGACGAAAGCGCCGAACTTCTTCGCGATTCTAGCTACGCCGACCGCCGCACGATCCCCGATCGTCGCGGCGGTTTTCGTTGGCGCGCGTGAGGTCCGGCGACTTTTCTGTGGGCTTGTCAAGACAAATCACAAGCTCAACCTTAGATTCTCCGGATTCGCTTGGAGGCAATCGCCAACAGGGGTATAGCTCGCGCCTTCGATGGAGCCGAAGTCCCCCTCCACCCGTCGCGTGGCCCCGCCCGACGACGACTTCGACGCGCTGCCGGGCTTCCCGACGATCGCCCCCGAAGCAGACCTTGCGCCGAGCGGCTCGGAACTCCCCGTCGACGACACCGACCCTGCCCTGTTCGACCGCGTTTCCGCCGTCCCACCGGTCGTTCGGCGCGACCCAGCGAAATCACCGCCCCCCCGCAGCGTCCGCGAACCTCGCGCGCTCCGGGACACGCCACCGCCCGCCTCGGTCCGCAACCGGCGCGGGAGCGAGCCCGACGAAGATGCGCCCGTCTCCCGGCGCGCCTGGGCACGCAACGACGGTCCCCGCAGCGAAATCTCACGACCGCTTTCGACGCGCGGCTCGGTCCCGCCACCGCCCGTCTCCCGCCGAAGCGACCCGGGCCGCGGCGGCCTCTCGGAGCCGATCAAGCCGGCGATCCCCGCCCAGCTCGCCCGCGAGGTCTCCTCCGGCGAAAACGATGCCCGCGTCGCGCGCGCGCAGATGGGCGTGGCCCTCGTCGTCGGCTTGCTCGTCGCGATGTCGCTTTACGTGTGGCGCCGACCGCGAACGGAGACGCCAGCCACGCCGCCGGAAAGTGCATCGCTTGCCACCAGTTCTGCGGCCCCTGTTCGTGACCTCGCGACGACCCCGGTCACCGTCGGGAACCCCAGCGCTGTCGCCGCGGCGAACGCCCCCGGTACGAAGGTCGCTGTCTCCGAGGCGCGCACCATCGCCTGCGCCGCCAGCGGCAAGAAACTGAGTGACGAAGGGTGCGAGCGCCTCCCCGAGGTCGAAAAAGCGCTCGTTGCTGCGATTCAGGCAAGCGGAAACTGCCTCGGCACGACGCGCGGAGGTACCATTGAGTACCAGGCCGATGTCCACTTTGACGGGCGCAAGGTCAGCGTCGTCGCTCCGCGCTCTGGAAGGACCGTTCAGGGGACAAAAGCGGTGACAACGTGCGCACTTGCCGTCAAGCATGCCCTCGCAGAGACGGTACCGTGGGAGGCGCCAAACCGGAAGCATGAGCACCTCCGGTTGGCGGTCGTCGCCTCCTATTAGGCGCCGATTCTCTTCACAAACATTGGGCGGAGTCGAGAGCCTCGACGCGCACGTTGTCCACCAGCGCGTCCACGCGACCGAACCCGTCGAGACCGATAATTTGGAGCGTCACCGGCGTATTCGCAGGGACACTCCAGTTGTTCGTGATGTCCTTGAAGGAGGTCGTCAGGCTCGCCCCGGGGACGGTACGGGTCGGCAGCGCGTTCGCCGCGGTGCTGAGGCGAAACTCAAAGCCGCCGGGATCGACGTCTTTCCGACGGGCAGCCGCGAGCGTCACCCGGATGCAGTTCTTGCCGACGGGCGGCGTGCCGAGCGCCGTCTCGAGGCTCCCCTGCCCGTTCGCAAATCCAAGATTTAGCGCAGTATTTCCAAGCGCGGGGGCGCCGAGCGGCTCGATGGCGTCGAGAGCCGCGGCGTTCGGGCGGAGGATCCCGACGTACGAGAACGCCGCGCCGATGCGCCAGTGGGCCGCCGAATGGGTGTAGTGATTGACTGGCATCCCTGCGATCTCGAAACTCGGATTGCGGACACCGAACACCGCCACCGGCGCTGCCCCATCCGCGATACGGGTAACCTTGAGGTCGTCGAACGTCAGTACGGCACCAATCCCGAAAGTACGCGCAATGACATGGAGCGGTACGCCTGCATTGTCAGCATCGACCGTGAACTCGAAGGACGCCGTCTTGAGGGTGGAGTCGCTCGTAAGCTCCGTCATGGCGACGGAGGCCGGAGTTCCGTCTGCTGCCGCAATTCCGAGAAAATTCTTGGCGTTCGCGTTGGGTGCCTGGCCGATGTATCGCGCTTCCACGCGGTACTTCGCGCCGAGTGGTGCCGCGTTCACGAATGCTTTCGAGAAATATTCAGAGTCGCAGAACTGCCCCTGCATGCACTGGACGGAGACGGACTGATTGCGAATACCATTCGTCTCCGCAAAGACGATCCCCGCGCGCGTGGCGTTGTAGTCAATCGCTGAACCCTGGTCAGCAGTCAGCGGAGCCCCCTGCTGCGAAACCACCGGATTCTCGAATTTCTCTTCGAGGACGACGGTCGCCGTTGGACCAGCGTCAACGGGGGCGACCGGGGCGTCCGGCGCCGCATCGACCGGCGGTGCGCTGTCGGGGGCGGTTGCGGCGTCGGTCCCGGCATCGGTGACCGGCGTCGTCGTCGGGGCCGGATCGTCGGAAGAGCAGGCGACGGCGGCAAGCGGCGCGACGAGCAAAGCAAAGAGAACAGCAGTCGTCTTCATGGCGGTCCTTTCAAGGCTCACGGGAATCCCGTGCAAAGCATCGCCCGGCCCGCAATAGGCGAACCGGGCGATAACACGCCACTATCCGGGAGCGCCTGTCGCCAGTCAAGACGGATGACTTAAAAGTCTTTGAGCGCCTTGACTGCGAAGGCGTCTGTTCACGCCCCTCCGGACGCCGTCAAGCGAAGAAGCCCTTAAACGCCGTGACCGCTTCGTCGATCTTGGTCACGTCGGGGCCGCCCGCCTGGGCGAGGTCGGGGCGACCGCCCCCCTTGCCGCCGACGACCGCCGCCGCCTTGCCGGCGAGCTCCCCCGCCTTGAAGCGGGCCGTCATCCCCTTGCTGACGGCAACGACGAGGGCGACCTTGTCGGAACCGGCCGAAGCGACAAACACAACGCCTTCGCCGAGTTTGTCGCGGAGCTTTTCGGCAACTTCGCGGAGCGACGCCGGATCAAGCCCATCGCGGCGAACCGCAAGAACGCGCCCGCCTTCAATGGAAAAGGCCCCTTCGAGCTCATCGCCACCGCCGGCGCCACCGCCGCCGAGCGCGAGCTTCTTCTTGAGATCGGCGACCTCTTTTTCGAGAAGCTTCGTTTGATCGAGGAGCTTTTCGACCTTCGTCGGGATCTCGGCGGTCGCCGACTTAAGGGTCCGCGCCGCTTTCTTAAGCGTCCCTTCGAGGTCGCGGACGTAGGCGATCGCGTTCTCGCCGGTCGCGCACTCGACGCGGCGGACCCCGGCGGCAACGCCCCCTTCCGAGAGGATCTTGAAGAGACCGATGTCGCCGAGGGCGGCGGCGTGGGTCCCGCCGCAGAACTCGACCGAGTCTTCGGTCATCGTGAGCACGCGGACGACTTCGCCGTATTTCTCGCCGAACATCGCCATCGCGCCTCGGGAGCGAGCCTCCTCGATCTTCAGGACCTCGGTAATCACCGGCGCATTCGCGAGAATCTTCCCGTTGACCAGATCTTCGATTTTGGTCAACTCGGCTTCCGTCAGCGGTTTCCCCCAGGAAAAGTCGAAGCGGAGCCGATCGGAACTGACGAGGGAGCCCTTCTGGGTCGCCTGGTCGCCGAGGACCGTGCGGAGCGCCCAATGAAGGAGATGGGTCGCCGAGTGGTTGCGGCGCGTCGCGGAACGGCGCGCGTGATCGACGGTGAGGGCGACCTTCTGGCCGACGCGGACGACGCCGGCGGAGACGCGTGCATGATGCAAGTGAACGCCGCCGTGGGGCTTCTGGGTGTCGTCGATGGCGATCCGGAGGCCGTCGCCATCGGTCGCGGTTCCGGCGTCGCCCATTTGGCCGCCGCTCTCCGCGTAGAAGGGGGTCGCGTCGCAAATCAGCGTAATTTCTGCGCCGGCAGAGGCACTCTCGACGAGGGCGCCGTCGACGACGATCGCCTTCACGGTCCCCTCGCCGGCCTCATTTTCATAGCCGAGGAACGTCGTCGCCGCCCCGACCTTCTCGGCGACGGCGCGCCAGATGTCGGCCAGCGCCTCGTCGCCGAGCTTCGAACCGGCACTCTTCGCCTTCTGGGCAGCGAGGGCCCCTTCAAAGCCGGCGTGGTCGACGGTCAGGTTCCGCTCGGAGGCGATGACCTCGGTGAGATCGAGGGGGAAGCCGTACGTGTCGTTCAGCTTGAAGGCGACGTCGCCGCGAATGACCGTTTCGCCCCGATCGGTCATCCCCTGCACTTCTTCGTCGAGGAGCTTCAAACCGCGGTCGATCGTCTCGCGGAAACGGACCTCTTCCTGCTCAGCGACGGCGAGGATGACGTCCTTGCGGCGGGTCAGCTCCGGGTAGGCGTCGCCCATGAGACGGACGACCTCGCCGGCGACCTCGTGGAGGAACGGCTTCGTGATCCCAAGGCGGTGGCCGTGACGGATCGCCCGGCGCATCACGCGGCGGAGGACGTACTCACGGCCGGCGCGATCGGGGAAAATCCCCTCGGCGACGAGGAAGGCGGTCGTGCGTGCGTGGTCGGCGATGACGCGCATGGAGACGTCGTCGTTCCCCTGGGTGCCGCCGTAGGGCTTCTTCGCGAGTTCCGCCGCCTTTTCGACGAGGGAGCGGAGGAGATCCCCTTCGTAGTTCGAGGTCTTCCCCTGAAGCACCGCGGAGACGCGCTCGAGGCCGGCGCCGGTGTCGACGGACGGTTTCGGCAACGATTTCTGGATGATGGAGCCGTCAGCGCCGAGGGAGCGCTCGTACTGCATGAAGACGAGGTTCCAGATTTCCATCCAGCCGCGGCCATCGGGGAGCGGCTCGTCGAGGATCTTCTTCGGATCGGGGTCATCCCCGTGAAAGAAATGGATTTCCGTGCACGGCCCGCAGGGGCCGACGTCCCCCATTTGCCAGAAGTTGTCCTTCATCCCGAGGCCGATGATCCGCTCGTCGCCGAAGCCGGTCACCTTCCGCCAGAGGGCGCGCGCTTCGTCGTCGGGGCCGAGCCCCTCGGCGCCACCAAAGACGGTAATCACGAGCTTCTCTTGGGGGATTTCCCAGGTCTTTGTGATCAGGTCCCAGGCGGAGACAATCGCCTCTTCTTTGAAGTAGTCGCCGAAGGAGAAGTTCCCGAGCATCTCAAAAAACGTGTGATGGCGAGCGGTTACGCCGACGTTTTCGAGGTCGTTGTGCTTCCCCGAAATGCGAATGCACTTCTGAGAACTCGTCGCCCGCGTGAAGGGGCGTTTGTCTTTTCCGGTGAAGACGTCTTTGAACGGCACCATCCCGGCGTTCGTGAACATGAGCGTCGGATCGTTCTGCGGAATGATCGGAGCGCTCTCGCAGATGGTGTGTCCGCGACCCTGGAAGTGGTCGAGGAAGCTCTGACGAACAAGCGACGAAACGGGGCGATTTGCGAAGGATGCCGGGCCTGACATGGCGCGTTGCATACCACTCACGAGGACCCCGGGGACCGGGAAATGACGGCTGGCGCCGCGAGGCGACTTCGCGAGAAACTCCAGGGTGATGCAGCCCCCGCAGGAACGCCAGGTCGTCGGTAGAACGACCCTCCTCCTCGACCGCCCCCCTTCCACGCTCGCCCTCCATCGAGAGGCCCTCGAAAAGGGGCTACGGAGACCGCTCCCCGCTGCCTTCGCCGACTTTTACGGCAGAAGCGATGGCCTCTCCTACGAGGCCCTCCAGAACGGAACGTCGCGAGGAATCGGCGAGACACTTTGCGGTTTGGAAGCGGCCTTTGGGACCTTTGAGCGCGCCCCCCAATTCCGTACGGTCGCCGCGGCTGAAGAGGCGAGCCTCTTTAGCCTCCCCCACGCGAACGTCATCTTCAGCGAAGACTACGACATCTATGAGCGTGGCTCACTCGCCCGTTTGAATGCCCTCGTCCGGTCGAAGCTCCTTGTTTCTCTCAACGGCCAGTCGGCAGCGCTTGTTGTCGATTTTGCTCCCCAAAAAGGCGACTACCAGCTCGCGTATGCCTACTGCGGGGATACGTTCTTCCCGCTAGACCTGCGCTTCGAAGACTTCGTTTACTACTTCGAACGCTTCGGCGGTACGAACTGGTTCTTTGCCTTTCTCACAAAGAAAGCAGAGGCAGAGATGAACATCGATTTCGTCCTAGAACTCGAACGTTCCCTCGCCCCCTTTCAAGACGATTTTTCGAGCGATGTCGGCGCGCTGCTAAAACAGGCAAAGGGGCGCCGCTGACTAGCGCTTGAGCATCTCCAGGTAGAGGGCGTCGTGCTTCGCGGCGACCGCCTCCGGCGTGTAATTGCTGCGATAGGCGCTGCGACGCGCCTCCCGGGCCGCTTCGTCGTCGGCGGCGAGCGCGCCGAGGACCGCCTCCGCGAGCGCCTGCGGGTCACGGGGTGGGATCACCCGGGCGCCGACGAGCTCTTCGAGGGGGCCGCCCGCCGCGACGATCACCGGCGTCCCGACGGCGAGCGCTTCGAGGAGCACGAGCGGCAAGTCGACCTTGCCGTAGAGATCGTCGACGGGAAATGCAACGACATCGACTGCTTGCAGAAGCGCCGCCATGTCGTCGACGGTCCCAAGGTGATGGGTCGCGCCCGCGACGCCGTCGGCCACGAGCTTTGCTTCGATGGCGGCACGCGCCTCGGCGGCACGCGGCGTCTTCGGCCGACAGGCGAACACGACGGAGATTTCCTTGCGGAGTGCATGCAATTTGCCGGTCGCCCGCGCCACGGTATCGGCCCCCGAGGAGACCTCGTAGTCACCGGGATAGAGGACGATCGGCCCGTCGCCGAGGCCATAGCGTCGTCGAAGGGCGCGGCGCTCATCGGCGGAAATCGCTGGCGGAACCGGCGCGCTCGGCGGGATGACGACGACTTTCGCTTTCGGTGCATGCTGCAATAATTGGCGCTTCGACCACTCGGAGAGGGCGATCACCGTGTCGCCGAAGAGCAGCTTGGCTACCGACTCCCACTCCCGCGGGCGGCTCGCGATCGTCTGCACCACCGGGACGCGTCGACCCCGGAGGCGACGGGCGAGGAGCGCAGCGTGGGCGGCGCCGCTCGACGCGGTATTCGGAGCAAATACAAAGTGAAGGAGCTCGGCGTCGCGGTCCTCCAGAAGATGCTTCAGAACCCGTGCATTCTGCATGATTCCCGGCGAGAAGCCGCCCGCCGTCGAGTAGACGCGGTCGAGCGCCGCCTGCGGAGCCGCAAGCGCTTCCGCGCGGCCCGGGCGGTCGTCCACAAGGACACGCGGCGCCACGGCGCGGACGCAGCGGGCGAGGTCGCGAACGAGGTTTTTCGAGCCGTCATGCCAGGGGGGG
>JAAFHJ010000114.1 GCA_013298325.1 Myxococcales bacterium
GGCGAGCGCGGAAGCGACTTCGTTGTGGGCGTCGCGAAGGTCGGCCGTCGGAAGGCGGAAGGTGCTGGCGACGTCGACGCAAGCTAGCGGAATTCCGTCGATTTCGGCGATTGCCCAGGCGACGGCTGCCGCAAGCGAGAGCGGGGCGGGGCGCCGTTCCCCGTCGCGGAGGGCGGCGTGGGCGTCTGCCAGGAGGCGGAGGGCGTTTTGCCGTTGCCGAAGCGAAAACGGGAGCGACCTCAGGGCCGTCTCTAGCGCGTTCCGCGAGCGCGCCGAGGAGCGCGGCGCACGCTTTGGCGGCGCGGCATCGGCGGCCTCTGCGGGCTGCGGGCGCGGCAGCGTCGTCGGGGCCGGGTGCACGATGCTAGGGAATACCGCCGGCTTCTTCGTGCTCCGAGCCCTTCCGTGGGCCCCCAGGAGCGACTGCGCCTCTTCCTGCTTTCCACACCGCCCGAGAGCGTGCGCGTACGACGCGATGAGGTCGATCTTGTCGGGGGCGAGGGAAACGGCCCGTGCGAGGTAGGGGAGCGCCTCTTCGGGGGCATTGAGCGCGATGTCGGTCAGGTGCCCGAGGTTATGGACGTACCAGGGATTTGCTTGGTCGCGCGCGGCAGCCTCGCCGTAACATCGCGCCGCATAACGGAAATTCCCGAGATGGACCTGCGCGAGCGCGAGTGCAGCCCAGGCGCGTGCATCGTCGGGCTCTCGCGCCAGGAGGCGCTTCGCGTGGAGGGACGCGGCCCACGGGTCGCTGTCGGCGAGGAGCTCGGCCAAGCAACCGGCTGCAAAGCTCGCTGCAGCGACATCGGTCGCCGTGCGGGCGAGGTGTTCCAGGGTCGCCACCAGGTCGGCGCTTCGCACTGGGCGGCCGAGAAGTTGGGAGAGATCCCGTTGTAGCCGTCTCCGTTCCTCCGCGGACAGGCGCATTTCCTGGGATCTAGCGGTCGCCGTCGATCTAGGCAATGCGGAGGAGAATGCCAGCACAGATTTTTTTACAAGAAAGCCCGTCCTCCACGACGGGAAGGACGGGCTTCTGACCACCGGAAGTGGACGACGCGTCAAGTCTTCTGCACGACACCCTTGAACATGCGGTGCGTTCGGGAGAGGCCATCGACCTGCTCCTTGATCGCCGGGACATCGCGACGTTCAATCGCCGCTTTCGCCTTGTCGATGATCCCCCGCGCCTTGTCGATCGCGTCACGGCCGAAGTCGGAGGTCTTCACGATCTCTTCGACTTGCGGGAAAAGCTTCTCGATTTCGGCGATAAGCTTCTCGGCGTCCTGCTTGGCCGCGAGGAACTCTTCGGAAGCGCGGCGATCGACAAGGTCGTCGTTCGCGTTGGCGATCATGTCATTGATTTCGTCGCGGGTGAGACCGCTCGTAGCCGTCACCTGGATCGACTGCTCGAGGCCGGTTTCGAGGTCCTTCGCGCGAACGCTCACGATACCGTCGGCATTGATTTCGAAGGTGACTTCGATTTCGATTTGCCCCTTCGGTGCGCGGCGGAGCCCGGTGAGAATGAACTCGCCGAGGAGCTCCTTGTGATCGTCGTTCTCCGAGTCCCCTTGCATGACCAGGATCTTGACGGCCGTTTGATTGTCGCGGCTCGTCGTAAAGATCTTGGTGCGGTGCGTCGGTACCGTCGTGTTCGCCGGAATGAGCTCTTCGAACACGTTCCCGAAGGTCATGATGCCGAGCGCGTGCGGGGTGACGTCGAGGAGGATCATTTCCTTCCCGTCGTCGACAAGCGCCGAGCCCTGGATCGCCGCACCGAGGGCGACCGCTTCGTCCGGGTGGACGCCGCGCGACGGCTCGCGGCCGAAGAAGTCGGCGACGGCCGCCTGCACCTTCGGCATGCGGGTCATGCCGCCGACGAGGATGACGTCGTCGACTTCCGTCTTTTCGAGCTTCGCATCCTCAAGGGTCTGGCGGCAGATCTCAACCGTGCGCTCGACGAGGTCGGAAGCGAGTTCTTCGATCGTCTGGCGGGTGAGGGTGCGCTGAAGGTGGAGGGGCTCATTCGGCCCTCGGGAGATGATGAACGGCAAGTTCACCTCGGTCTCCTTGACGCCAGAAAGCTCGCACTTTGCCTTTTCCGCGGCGATCTTCAACCGCTGAAGGGCCATGCGGTCCTGGCGGAGGTCGAGACCGTGTTCCTGCTTGAAGCCCTGGACGAGCCAATCGATGATCCGGGCATCGAAGTCTTCGCCGCCGAGGAACGTATCGCCGGCGGTCGCAATGACGCGGAAGACGCCGTTTTCCGCGATTTCGAGAATCGAGATATCGAAGGTGCCGCCGCCGAGGTCATACACGGCAACGGTCTTGTCGACGTTGCGGCCGTAGCCGTAGGAGAGGGCGGCCGCCGTCGGCTCGTTGATGATGCGGATGACTTCAAGACCGGCGATTTCGCCAGCGTCTTTGGTGCCTTGGCGCTGGTTGTCGTTGAAGTAGGCAGGGACGGTGATGACCGCCTTCTTCACCGGCTCGCCGAGAAGATCTTCCGCAATGACCTTCATCTCCTGAAGGATCATCGCGCTGATCTCAGGGACGCTGTAGTCCTTGTCGCGGAGCACGATGCGGACGTCCCGGTGGGGACCTTCCACGATCTTGTAGCTTGATGTGGCGACGGCGTTCTTGACCTGCGGGGAATTCCACTTGCGACCGATGAGGCGCTTCGCCGCGTACACGGTATTTTCCGCGTTCGTGACCGCCTGGTTCTTCGCAATGTGGCCGACGATGCGGCGATTTGTTTCGGTGATCGCCACCATAGACGGGGTCGTCTTGTACCCGCCCTTGTTCTCGATCACTTCCGGGCCCTTTTCGCCCATGATCGCGACGCAAGAGTTCGTCGTTCCGAGATCGATACCGATGACCTTCTCACCCATCCGCCGACCGCCTTCCGAATTCGCAGGAACCGAACGGCGCGAAGACGCCGTGGATCCGTGAGTCAATGATTCCAAGAGTTTCGTCGGCTATCCGGGCGAACCGTCTACGACGCAGCTAGAATCGCCGTGCACAGTGCCACAAATCTGCCACGTCGTGGGGACCGGAAATCGACCGGTAACGTTTTGCGACGGACGGCGCCAGACGGGCCCGAAAGTGCCTACCTTCGCTACCCCTCGGGCGGTGTCTTCGGCTCACTTCCAAACAGCTTCTGAACGGAGCTGAAGAGCGACGCGACGACGGGACTCGTCGGTGCAAGTGCCCGCGCGCGCTCAAGAATCGCTCGTGCGCCCGTGCGCTGACCGGCTTCCAAATACACCGTACCCAACGTCACATAGACCTGCGCATTGCCCGGCTGAAGGTCGACGGCTCGCTTTGCGAGTTCGGCGGCGAGGTGGAGGTTCCCCTTCGCCCGAACGATGGCATCGGCCGCTCGTTCAAGCGCCTCCCAGTTGTTGGGATTGAGCTCGGCGAGCTTCCGCCAGCTCTTTGCCGACTCCTCCCAATGCTGGGCCGTCGCTTCATAGATGGCCTTGTCGCGATAGACCTGGGAGAGCTGTTCGGCGGCACGTTGATGGGCGACGGCGAGGCGCGCGGCCACGTTCCGGTCCTCCGGAACCATCTGATTTGCCACGCGAAGCGCCGTATATGCCGCCTCGAAGTCGTTGCGGTCTTCGGCGTCGTCGGCGAGCTTCAGTTGCTTCTTCAGCTGCCCTTCCTTCGCCTGAACAAACCGTTCTTCGTACCGTTTCCGGAGGAGCGCGGCCGCTTCTTCCGTCGTCAACTTCGGCCGTTCCGGCGCGGAAGAAGCGGGCGCCGAGGGGGGCGGCGACGTCATACCCGGTGGGCGGATGCTGCCGCCAGGCCGATTCCCCAGGAGTCGTTTCGCAAGCGCTTCCCGGCGGGCCTTGTCGTCCACTGAGATCGCCGTCGGTGCGCGCGATGTGACGGGCGCCGGAATGCTGCCGGAGGGGCGCGTTGTCGCAGCGGCGGGCGGGGGCATACTCGCAGCGGCCGCCGCTTCTGCCTCCCGACGGACCTCCGCTTCCGCTCGCGCAAGCGCTTCGGCGGTCCGTGCAATCATCTCTTCGATGGCACGCGCCTGTTGCGTATTGCCAATGTATTGATCGTACTCGGCCCGCCGCGTTGCATCCGAAAGCACGTCGTGCGCTTCCGTAAGTCGCGTAAAGATGACCTCCATCTTTCCTTTGAAGCTGCCGAGCTTCTTACGGAAAAATCGATCCGGGTGCACCGCCATCGCGACGGCGTAATACGCCTTCTTTACCGCCTTCTTATCGGCGTCGCGAGGGACCGCTAACAACTCGTAGTGGGAGGCTTGACCCACCCGTGCGAAGAGCGCAAGTACTGTGGATTTTTGCGAATCGTCGAGTTCAACCTCATCCTCGGCGGCCGTCGTCCAATCGACGATCCCGCGGGTCTTCAGTCGAATAAGTACCGCCTCAATCTGGGCGAGTTCGAGGCCGGCTTCTTCACCGATCGCCTTCGCGTCGCGAGTTCCGTCAATGAGCGAAAGAACAAACCGTTCAACGGCGTCGACCTGAGTCGCGTCGCCGGCGTTTCGAAGGTGGGGGACGATCGCCGTCACATGCGCTCCTAAGCAGATTCTCATCGTTGGCGCATTGCGCCACGTTCCGGGGCGCGGCTGCGACCCCGGCGTCCCTTCGCCGGCACGCGGCCGAACGCGCGCAGGATCTTACCTAGTTTGCTGCAAAGTCACCACCGCGAATGCACGAGGACCCATCGCTCGGGGGCAGCAGCGATTCGGCGCTCGAGGGCTGCAGCGATGGCGGCGGTGACGGCGCGCGCATCGCCTTCCGTCGGAATTGGCTCCGCGCCGACCCCCTCGACGAATCCTCCATCGGTTTCGCGCGCTTCCCAGGTAGCGACCACAATCGGCGCACCGGTTCGCAGCGCCAAGGTTGCCGGGCCGACGGGGAAGGGGGTGAGAACGCCAAAGAAGGGGACCTCGACCGAGGGGACGCGCGACGCCAGATCCATCGGCGCCCCGAGGATGGCCCGGCGACGGAGCGCGCGGACGACGGCGGTTGCGGCGCCAGGTTCCCCACGAGCAATCGTTGAAACGCCCGCTCGTAGCGGCTGGAGGACGGCGTCATCCAATCGTGGATCGTACGCACGTCGGACGAGCGTCACAAACGGATATCCCGCGGAAACGATTCCACGGGCAACCTGCTCCCAATTCGCCAGGTGCGCCGAAGGAAGGACGACGCCGCGCCCCTGGCCGCAGGCCTCGTCGAGGACTCTGCGAGCGTCGTCAAACAGGGGATAGCCCGCCCGCTCCTCGGCGGAGTCCTGTCCGGCCCAGCGCTCGATTGCGTTGGCAAGTTCCATGGAAAGATTGGAAAAATTCTCCACGACAAGCCGCTCTCGCGATGCCGAATCGTGCTGGGGAGCGATGCGCGCGATGTTCTGCAGGGCGGTCCGTCGGAGGTGCGGGGCGACCGCGGGGACCCAGCGGCCGAGCGCCGCCAGTCGTGCTCGTCGGGTCTGGCGGCTCCACCGGCTCGCGAGGCGCAAACCGAGCATTGCAACGTGATAGATGAGTCCGTTCTTTAGCCATTGACCGAAGGTCCACGAACCGCCTTCGCGCAGATCTCGGACGACTGGCTTCACGGGGTTCTAGGACAGATCGCAGCCCCGCAACGTGCCTCGACCTGGGCCCGCGCTCGCGCGGCAACGGCGCGATCATCGGAGCAGCCTGCGGCATTTTCGCCGCGCCCCTCGTCGCCGCCGGGGACGCCGCGGACCGGCGTTTCGAGGCTGCAGAGCCGGTCGGTGCTTCGTTCGAGGGACCGAAGGGCGTCGCACAGACGGTCGCACGCGCCCGCGGCGAGGGCGGCATCGAATTTGCCGCGGGCGGCACCCACGGCGACGCGCGCATCGCCGTGGGTCGCCCGTTCGGGGGCAGGCCGCGTCGTGGCTGGCTTCGGCGCGCGGGGCTCCTCGGTGGAGGCCTTTTTCGCGCTTTCTGGGAGAGGGTCGTGGCACGACTCGCTGGGCGGTGCGGTCGCCCCTTGCGCCGGTCGCGCGGCGTCATCGGCATTTAAGCGATTGCTATTGGGGGCGAAGAACTCTGAATTACTTGTCGAATTTTGGCTGTTTGAATTGCTGTTTGTCGCCCCAAGCGTTCGGTTGCCAGAAACTGCGGTCTGAGGCGCGAAATCGGGGCTCGCGCCTCCGCCACACGCGCCACCACCGAGGCTCAAGGCGACGGTCCCGAACAGAACGAGGAAAGATGTACGGTTCATCGTGCCCCCGCATCTCCAACGATGACAGCCTCTTGGAGGCGTACGGCTTCCTTCAACGCCGCGCGGGCCTCTTCACGAAAGCGCTTTGCGTCGTCCATTTTTCCGGAAGCCTCCGCAGCCTTTGCTTCAGCACTCTTGAGCGTTCCGCGAACTTCAAACAGGTGACCGCGGTAGTAACCGCTCCCCGGGACGTGCTTCAGCCCCTCATCGACCGCACGGTTCGCTCGGGGAAAGTCTTTCTGCTGAATCGCGAGATCTGCCACGCGAGCATTCGCATCGGCCAAGACCTCCTCCACCTCAGGAATCGGTGTTCCCGCGTGCGGGACGGGCGCGATCAGTAGCGATTCCAGGGCGCCGAGCGCCTTGGCCCGATTGCCCTCATCTTCGGCGAGATCGGCTTCGGTATGGGCGGCGCGCGCGCGGCTCAAGTAGGCCATGACCGGCTCGTCGACGGCGACAGACGCGCTCCGCGAACAGCCGGCCAACGGGGCCGCGCCGAGCAGCGCGAGCGCGAAAAACGCATACAATCCCGTGTTTTTCATCGCGACGCCCCGCGACCGGCCGGAGTGAGGCCGAAGCTTCGAAACCGATTTTCCCGGTAGTCGGAGGCGCGTGCACGCGCGACGCGCTCCGTCCGCGCCCCAGGGGTTGCAAGCGCCTCGCTCGCGACGAGGGCGTCGCCGCTCGCGACGGAAATCGTGGCGGGCGGGGCCGCCCCGCGGACCGTCAGAAAAACGCCGGCTGCGACCGCAAAGGCGCTCGCCGCGGCCGCGATCCTCGGCAGAAAACGGACCACCGCGCTTCGTTGGGGCAGGGCGGCCGGAGTGCCGCGTTCAATGGCGTTAGAAATGAGCTCCGCGTGGTCTGCGGGAGAGAGGTCCTGCGGTCGGAAGGCGCTTTGAAGGGCTGCAGCGAACGCCGTATCCTCCTCGCTGCTCAGCGCCGCATCGAGACGTGCCGCGGCTTCCTGAGGAGGCAACTGAACCGGCGACCATGCCGCGCGAATTGCTTCTTGAAATTCCCGATCTTCTTCCGAAAAAAGTGCGGCGTCTAGGCGGCCTTCCGCTTCGTCGGCATCCATTTCCCCCGGCTCCCATGCACTCTTCAGCGCAAGGATAAGGTCCTGGTCTTCCGGATCGAATTCGTCAAAGGAGCTCATCGTTCGCCCCCTTCTTTGGAACCTTCTAGGACTTTTCTGAGTGCGGCGAGGGCGCGATGAAGCACCACATCAAAGGTCGCGACTGTCACATCAAGCGTCGCCGCGACCTCTTCCCGCGAGCGCTCTTCGAGGACGCGTAGGCGGATCGCCATTGCGTACCGCTCATTGATCTTTTCGAGCGCCTTCGTGACCCTCTCCTTCGCCGCTGCACGGTCACGCGCTTCCGAAAGCTTCGCATCGAGAGGCGTCGCCGTGTTGGTAGCGTCGAGCTCGGTCTGCACGTCTTCCGGCGACCAGAGGAGTGTGCGCTTCCGGCCACGGAGTTGGTCAAGGGCGGTATTGAGCGCAATGACGCGCAGCCATGGGTAGAAGCCCTTCGCTTGCCAGGTAAATTTCGTAATGTTTGCGCAGACTTTTGCGTAGGTCTCGCTGAGTGCATCACGTGCGGCGGCCTCGGACCCGAGCCGGGGGAGGAGGACGGCACGGTAGAGGCGCGGGCCATGGTGCTGGAGGAGCGACCCAAGGGCGCCCCGGTCGCCGCTCCGTGCCTTTTCGACGAGCGCCTCTTCGCCGTCCAAATCGCTCACAAAAGGGCGAAGCGGCTCCGCTGATGGTTCCTCGACCCGCGCCAGCGGGCGAGGACGAAGTTCTTGGGGGGGGCGTTCGCTCACGGCGCGCACGCTACCCGAAACGGCGCGTCTCGTCCGCCGGTCTCCGCCATCGATCGGGACGGCGAGGGCCCTTCGGTGCGCGGCCGGAAGGCGCTGCCGTCCGCGAAGCGGGAGACGGCGCGGAGTTCGATGCAGACGCGTTGCACCGAGTGCGAGGGGGGAAGCATGCATCGCCTCGAAGAACGCGCCGAGCGGAGCACGCTTACAGCGTTTTCGCGCTGCGCCGAAAGATCGCTTTTGCCGCCTCCATGACCGCGACCGGTGCCAGCGAACAGGCGGCAATGAGGAGGGCATCTTTTCCGTGGAGCGGGACGGTATGCAGCACGCTCCGTAAGAACGTAGACGCATTCGCCCCTGCCTGAAGCGCCGCGCAGAGCGCTACCGCGCCCCAGAGCCAGCGATTCGTGAATAGCGCCTTCCCGAAGACACTGTCTCGGGAAGAACGTACATTGAATACGTGGACGATTTGCACAAATGCGAGCGTCATAAAGGCAACGGTCTCTGCATGCGCGAGGCCGCCATCGTGCCCGTACCACGTGAGCGCAACCCGAAAGGCGACGAGCGTAGCTACCGTTAGCAGGATTCCCTGCGCTCCAATATGTGCGAGAAAACGGCCAGATAGGAGCGGGGCGCCGGGATCGTGGGGTGGCTCGCGCGTCGATCTTGGTGCCTCAAGGGCGATCGCCAGCGCAGGGAAGATGTCGGTGATCATGTTCAGCCAGAGGAGCTGAAGTGCGGCGAGTGGCATCGGCCATCCGAGCATCAGTGCTGCGAATACTGTCAATATCTCTGCGAGATTGCAGGAGAAGAGATACTTAATGAATCGGAGAATGTTCGCGTAGATGACCCGCCCCTGATCGACGGCACCTGCAAGGGTCGCGAAGTTGTCATCGACGAGCACCATCGCCGCCGCTTCTTTCGCGACGTCGGTTCCTCGAAGTCCCATGGCAACGCCGATGTCGGCCTTCTTGAGCGCCGGCGCATCGTTCACGCCGTCACCGGTCATCGCGACCACTTCGCCATTTGCCTGCAAGGCGGCGATGATGTCGAGTTTGTCCTTTGGCGATACGCGTGCAAACACCGCCGTCCGCGCGACGAGTTTCCGGCGGCCTTCGTCGTCCAGGGGGGCGAGATCGCGCGCATGGACGACCTCCGTCGCCGTGGGGTCTGCATCCAAGAGGCCGAGTTGCCTCGCGATTTCGCTCGCTGTTGCCAGCTGATCGCCGGTCAGCATGACCGTGCGAATCCCCGACGCACGGCAGCTGGCGATGGCCTCTTTCGCCCCCGCGCGGAGCGGGTCAATCATTCCCACAAGAGCGACCATTGTCAAATCGTCTTCTCCGCGGTCGGCACTGCCTTCTTTGAGCTCCTTCTTTGCGAGCGCCAGGACGCGAAGTGCGCCGGGGATCTGGTGCTTCGGATCGCCTTTCTCCGTACTTGCAGGCCCGGCAAGGCGTAGGTTTTCGGCCCGCCAGGCGGCGCGCTCGTCGGCATCCATCGGGCTCGCGTCGAGGACTACGCTGGGGGCCCCTTTCACAAAGGCGACGCGCGAACCGTCGGCGCGTGTGTGGATAGTGGTCATCCGTTGGCTGCTGCTCGTGAAGGGGACTTCGCCAATTCGAGGCAGCTTAGGGATTGAAAATTTGGACTTTTCGAGGGCGACAAGGAGTGCCCCCTCGGTCGGATCTCCGAGGACGCGCGTGACCGCCCCCTTCTGCAGGGGGCGGTCGACGGTTGCATCATTGCACTCTGCACCGATCTCGAGGGCGCTCCCAAGCGCGCTCTTCAACGCCTCGGGGCTGAGGTCTACCCCCTGCTCGGCGAAGGAACCTTCGGCACTGTAGCCGTCGCCACTGACCAGCACCGTACGCATCTTCGCGGGTGAGTTTTCCGCGTTGACGTCGAGCCACGAATAGGCGCGAACCATCATTTCGTTGCGCGTGAGGGTCCCCGTCTTGTCGGTGCAAATCACCGTTGTGGAGCCGAGGGTTTCGACCGCCGGGAGCCGCCGTATGAGGGCGCCCCGTGCAGCCATCCGTTGCATCCCGAGCGCGAGCGTCATCGTTGCGACCGCGGGGAGCCCTTCGGGCACGGCAGCAATGGCGAGGGAGATTCCGATTTCCAGCATCGCCAATGGGGAGTGACCGCGAAGAAGACCGACACCGACGATGACCGCACAAAGGACGATCACGATGGCAAGAAGGAGCTTTCCGAGGCCGGCGAGCTTTTTTTCGAGGGGCGTCTCTTCAGCAACTGTGCTTGCGACCCAATGTCCGATCTTCCCGAGTTCCGTCGCACCCCCGATCGCCGTGACGACGAAGGAACCACGCCCGGCGACGACAGAAGTGCCTAAAAATACTTCCGATTTCCGATCGCTGATCGACGCGGCCTGTTCCGCAGGCGCTTGGCTTTCTGGGGAGATCGCTTTGGCGACGGAGGTCGATTCGCCACTGAGGGAGGCCTCTTCCATTCTCAGATCGGCGCTTGTGAGGAGCCGACCATCGGCGGGGACCCGGTCGCCCGCGTCGAGGAGAACAACGTCGCCTG
>JAAFHJ010000115.1 GCA_013298325.1 Myxococcales bacterium
AGGACCGCGTAACGATCGCCGATCTCCCGGAGGATCCGCACGCGAGCCCCTTCGACGAAGACGCCGACGGGGACGGCGAGCCTGTGCCTGCGTGGGAACCGTCAACGACGCAAGCGGTACCGGCCGATTTGTCTCAGTTTGTTCCGCTCCGTGAGCACCGTGAGCGCTCCGAACGCGCCTACCTGCTCGAAACGCTTCGCGCGGCAAACTGGAACATTTCACGCGCTTCCGTCGTACTTGGTGTGGAGCGAACAAATCTCCATAAGAAGATTCGTTCCCACGGCATCAAACGCGGCGAGTAGCCCGGTTCATTCGGGAAGCTTCTTTAGCGCAAACGTCAAAACGACCGGTGCAGGTGCCGCGGGTTGCCCTTCGGGCGCTTTCGCGTCGATCACCCGGTCGTCGGGGAAATGCCCTTCCGCCTGCACGGTCACATGGTGAACGCCGGCGGGGACGGCAAGGCCACGCGCCTTCACGACTTCGAGGGGGCCGACAAGGATATCGTCGACGAATACCAGGGCATTTTCGGGGGTTCCGGCGAAACGAAGAGACACCAGGCGCGGTGCTGGCGCCGCCGGCGGACGGCAAGCAGCGGTCGTCCCAAGAGAGATGAGCGCGATCGCGAGCGGGACGAAATGGTTCCAAGCGGTGGGGCGAAGCATCGGCCGCGACCGATACTCGGGAACAGCGCCGCGTGCTACCGGGACCGCTATGTCGGCAGACCCTACGCGACCCAGCGCCCTCGATGCACGTCATGTGCTTGAAATTCCAATCGTTGTCCTTCCCCATGGCCTTGGCCTCCCCCTCCCTGCTGCGGCTACTGTCGCTTCGGCCGGGCTCGACTTGCGGGCTGCATTGGAGGCGCCGGTCACGTTGGTGCCTAGGGGACGCGCGCTCATTCCGACGGGGATTTCGATCGCGATTCCAGACGGTTACGAGGGGCAGGTGCGGCCGCGCTCCGGGCTCGCCGTAAAGCACGGGGTGACGGTCTTGAACGCGCCGGGCACGATCGATGCCGATTTTCGCGGGGAAGTTCGAGTTCTTTTGGTGAATCACGGCGACGAACCGTTCACCGTCGAGCGCGGCGAGCGAATTGCACAGCTCGTAATTTCTCGATTTTACAAGATTTCATGGTCCGTTGCGACCGACTTGGACCGCACGGAGCGGGGGGCCGGCGGGTACGGCTCAACCGGCAGGCAGTGAGCGGTAACTGCTTGACGAGTACATGTTTTCTGGCGTAAGGCCCCAGTTCCCACACGGAAGGATTTTTCAGTATGTCGAACCGCGCCCTCTGGAGCATGAAGAAGAAGCACGAATGGCTCGCGACCCCGCGTAAGGCGAAGCGCATCAAGCGCGCCGCCCGCGTCCGCTGCGGCCTCCAGGACGCGATGGACCGCAAGGCCGCCAAGGCCTGAGACCATTTCGGAGGTTGCCCCGGCGTCGAGTCGGCCTCCTCCGAAGACCACGAAGACCCTGCCCTTTCGGGCGGGGTTTTTGCGTTCTATGCTCGCGGGCCTTGCTGGGCGGAGACAGACGCATTCGTCCGCGAACCGGGGTCGACGCAGCCACGACTAAGCGCGACTTTCGCCGAGACCTGGCCAACGCCACCGGACAAGCAGATGCCCGACGAGCCCGAGGCCGAAGGCGGCGCTTGGAAGTATCGGCATCCACGGGGCGACAACGCCAGCGGCGACCGCTTGAAACGCGAGCATTGTCAGTACGGCGACAGCACCCGCGATTGCCGGCGTCCGTGCGTGCCGACTCGTGCCGGCCCACGCAAATAGTACGGAAGCAAGTGCCACGGTGAGCACCGTCATCATGAGACTGCCGTGATCGCCGGCGGGCAGAGCGTCGTGACGCGGGGCCCGAGCGAGCTGCCCCTCAGAAGTGACTAGAATTCCATGTGTTTCGTCGACCCAGTCCCCCGCGCGGTAGACAAACGCAGGCGGCGGAATCGGCTTTGGGTAAAAGGCGCCTTGCGCGGTACCGCGGGCCACAAATGTCGCCGTTGCGAGGCCGAACGCGGCGGCGCCGATCGCAGCTGGCCGTCGCGCGGCGGTCGGGCTCACGCCGAGCGCACGGAGCGCATCCTCGTCCCCGCGGGATCGCACGCGCCGCTGGGTCAGCCAGGAGGCCCCCGCCGCGAGCAGCGGCGCCAACGGAGCGACTCGGCCGAAACGCTCCATCCAGGGAACGCCCCCTTCGTCGGTGGCGGCCCCCACGGCGAACGCGAGCGCACCGAGGACGAGCGAGGTCACGCCGGCGCGAAACGCGGTCTTGCGCGACCACGGCGTCACCACAAAGCGCTCCCCCCGAAAAGGCTGCGGACAAACGACGAAGGCGCCGAGAGAACTCGGCGCCTATACGTGGACTCGGAGCGGGGCACGGGATTCGAACCCGCGACATCAAGCTTGGGAAGCTTGCACTCTACCAACTGAGTTAGCCCCGCGAGTGGCGTCTCTCTTAGCCGGGCGTGCTGGGGCCGTCAACGAAAAAGCGGCAAAAAAAATCCCGGAAAGGGGCGAGGATACGAGCAGTGCGCTTTGCCGCAAAGCAAAGCAGTTGCATCGGTTTCGCCACTTCCGGGCACCGGACGCGCCGACCGTGAGAGGCTCACGGTTCGCTCGGGTCAGGCGTCCCGCACCTGCAGAAGCATGGTGAGGGGGGCTTGGTTCCTGGGCATCGTTCGGTACCTCCTCCGGCGGTGGCCGGCACCCGGTGGGTTCGTCCGTAGCAGAGAGCGTGGTCGCTGTTTCCCACCGCCGGCGGCGATTTCTCACAGTCGATCAGCGGCTTCCCCGCGTGTTGGCGAACGGAGCGGATGTTTCGGTGACGGGACCGGAAAACCGGTCGCTGTTTTGCGGCGTCCCCCTACGTGCTCGTGGGGCGAGAAGTCGGGCCCGAGGGCCGAAGCGCGGCGTTCTTGGAGACGGTAGCGCGTCTTTCCAGGTTCGGCGAACGGCCCGCCGTCGAATTCGTTCCCGCTCAAAAAGCGCCGATGGCCCGATCCGCGCGCCTTGACCCCCTCGGATTGACGTGGTCCGAGAGGCCCGTGCCGACGCCGATCGAAGCCGCCCTCGAAGCCGCGCTCCTTCGGGAACTCCACGCCGAGTGGGGTCTCGAGAACTACAAAAGCTTTAAAAAGCGGATGCTTCCGCCGCAGATCGTGTTGATAGACCATGCGTCCTTCCTCGGACGGTGGATCCGTACGACGCGGGTACTGGAGATCGCACGGAAGCTCGTTCGCGACCGCTCGTGGGGGATCGTGAAGGAGGTTCTCCGGCACGAAATGGCTCACCAGTTCGTTGACGAAGTTCTTGGAATTCATGACGAAACTGCCCACGGTCCCACCTTTCGACGGGTCTGCGCCGAGCTCGGTGTTGACGACGCAGCCCGCGGCATGCCCGAAGCGGTTGACCAGGAAGAGGAGCGAATTACCGAGAAAATTCGAAAACTTCTAGCGTTGGCGGAGAGCCCAGAGCCGAACGAAGCGGCGGCGGCCCTCGCAGCGGCCCAGCGGCTGATGGCGAAGTACAACATCGACCTCGACGCGCGGCGTGCGGAGAAAGGGTACACAGTACGCTTTCTGGGGGAAGCGACCGGCCGGGTACGGGAGCCGGCGAGAATTCTCGCAGGGATTTTGGCCCAGCACTTCTTCGTCGAGGCGATCTGGATCTCCGTCTACCGGCCGGACGCCGGCAAACGCGGGACATTGCTTGAAATTTCGGGTACGGCGGCCAATGTTTCGCTTGCCGAATATGTGCACGGTTACGTCCTGCACGCCGGAGAACGTCTCTGGCTGGCCCACAAGCGCGTCTTCGGAATTCGCGGCGATCGCGACCGAATCGGTTTCCTTTCGGGCGTCATGAGCGGTTTCGCGGAAAAGCTCCGGAGCGAGGCGAGGTCTCAGCGCGGTGAGGGGCTTGTCCACGTGAAAGATGCCGGACTTGATGCCTATTTTCGGCGGCGCCATCCGCAGGTTCGAAGCGTCCGCTACGGCGGCGAAGCTCGCGGCTCCAGCTTTCTCAACGGGCGCGAGGAGGGGAGAAAGCTTCAGGTAGCACCGGCCCTGAGCAAAGGGGCAACCGGTCCGAAGTTGCTCCCGGGGCGGCGGTGAATTATGCCTGTGTATCATGCACCTACCGTCCTCGGAAACTTCGGAATTTCCTGGAGTTCGGATCGCCTTCTCGCGACGTTTCTCCCTGGCGATGCTCGGATGATTGCGGAAACGCCGCGCGCCGATGCGCCCCCCTGGGTGCTTCGTCTTGGTGACCATGTTGCGCGCCACCTAGCGGGAAATCTTCAGGACTTTTCAGTCCTTGCGCTGCCGTTCGCGGAGCTTTCACCCTTTCGCCGGCGCGTTCTTCAAGCGCTCCAAGCAATTCCGGCCGGACAGACCTCTACCTATGGGGAAGTCGCCGCTTTCTTAGGAAGTCCCGGTGCTTCCCGTGCCGTTGGGCAGGCCGTCGCACGCAATCCCTACCCGCTCGTCGTCCCGTGTCATCGCGTCCTCGCCGCAGGGGGACGAGTTGGCGGCTTCTCGGCACCGGGCGGGATTTCAACAAAATTAGTACTTTTGGCCATCGAGAAGGCCTGCTGACTGTCGCGCACAGACCGCAAAGCGAATCGAGGATCCAGGCGAGCTTCCATTGGCGTCTCATCCTCCGGTTGCGCAATTTGCCGCTTGCTGGGAAGCGCGAGCGGCGTAACCTGAACGAATGCGCCTTGCTCTACGTCCCTTCGCGCTCTGCTCACTCGCGATTCTCGCGGCAGCGAACGCCGCTGTCGCCTTGGCCGCTTGCAGCGACTCCTCGTCGACCTGCCCCGAAACGACCTCGGCCGCCGTGGTCGCGAACGACATTTACGGTCAGAGTCTCCCCGCCGATACCCTCGCTTTGACGTTTGACGATGGTCCCGGGCCGCGCACCGAAGAATTGGCCGACTTCCTCACCGCAAAGGGGATCAAGGCGACCTTCTTCATGGTCGGCAAGAACGCCGCCAATTACCCGGCGCTCCTGGCGAAGTTGAAAGCCAACGGTCACCTCGTCGCGAACCACACCCAGAACCACAACGATCTCACGACCGTCGTGAATGGCGCAAACGGCCCCGCGAATGTCGTCAACGAGCTCACGCTGAATGACAATATTTTGGCGGCAAATGTCGACCAAAATCACTTTCTGTTCCGAGCACCCTACTTCGCCTATAACGCGAACGTCTACGCGGCAATCCACGCGTCTCCAATGGATAAATATGTCGGTCCGGTGCGCGCAGACATTGGAACTTTTACAAGCTATCCAAACGGTGCAAGCCCAAATCCCGAAGTTCCTGCCAATGCGGTTACCGCCGCCGATTGGGATTGTTGGCAAACGGGGCAGCGTCCCGGCGATAAGACGACGTGGACGACGCAACAGTGTGTGAACATTTACCTGAAAGAGATTCGGGCCCAGCGTCGCGGTATCATCCTGATGCACGACATCTGGGACGGAACGATCGCGCCCAGTTCCCCCCAGTCGAACACCATTGACCTCGTCAAGGCACTCGTCCCCGTCCTTCAGGCGGAGAACTTCAAGTTCGTCCGCGCGGACGAAGTGCCTGACATTGCAGCCTATTTCCCGAAGCCTCCCGTCGATGCTGGCGTAGACGCGGCACGAGACGCTGGCCCCGATGCATCAGATGCCGGGCTGGACGCTGCCCGAGACGCTGCACTGGATGGCGCCTCGGACGCAGCCGCCGACGCCACGGTTTCTGACGCCGGTCCCGCCGATGCTGCCGCTGACGCCACGGTGGCGGCCGACGCATCGCCGCCGACCGACGGGGGGACCTTCGTTCCCGACGCGGGCGAATCGAACCCCGGCCCGAAACCGGCCGATGCAGGCTGCAAATAGGCTTTTCCTCACGATGTGCAAAAGAAAGAGCCCCGAGATTGTCTCTCGGGGCTCTTCTTTTACGCGTTGGGCGCCGCAATCATTTCTTCAGGTTTGCCATCAGCTGATCGCTGATGCTCGCCGGATCGATGTTACCGAACCAGATCCGCCAGACCCCCTTCATGAAGTCTTCGCCGGCGATCGTTGCGCTTCCGCCACCCTGGACCCAGATGGTCGTCGTCTTCGCGCCCGCGTTGTAGGAAATCGTCCAGGCGCTTCCCTCTTTTAGCTCGCTCGTGAAGGCACCGAGCATCTGATTGATTTTGCCGGCATCCGAGTAGTTGTTTTTCGCGAACGAGTCGCGAAGGGCGCCGACGATCTTCTCGTGGTCGACGTCGCGAAGCATGCGAACCGTGAACTTCTTGTCGCAATCGGCGTCGATGACCCCTTGGTGGGTGAGCGTCGGGACGCACTTCATGTCGTGACGGATCGCGTAGACATTCACATTGACGAAGACGACCTTCTTCACGCGGGTAGCGTCGCCGGTGTGGTACCAGCCGTCCTTGCCGGGATCGAGCGCGAAGGCGCTGGTGGCGAGCGTGGAGAGGGCGAGAACGAGCGCAGCGGCGCGAATCTTGAGGCTCATCTGGGGGGACCTTTCGGAGAGAGGGGCACCGGCAACGACCGATTGGCGTCGACCAGCGGCGAACAACGTTGGCGTCGGCGCGCCCACCGAAGGGGGGACGCACACAGCAGCGGCTCCCTTCGACGGAGACGACGGCCCCGTCATACAAAGGAGTCGGCACTGTAGCGCAACTTTTCTCGGGGAAAAAAGCGCAGCTTTGTGACGCGTTGCGCAAGCGAACAAAGAATGCGCCGCGTCGATGATCAATCGGGATGCACTGCTGCGTTGTGGGCGTCCAAGCTCTCGGAAAACGTGTGCCGCCCTCCCCCTCTTGCAACGAAATAGAGGAACTTCGTCTCGCGGGGGCTTAGTACCGCCTCGATCGACGGAAGGCCCGGGTTCGCGATCGGCCCCGGCGGGAGCCCTTCGTGCGTGTAGGTCGAATAGCGATTCGCGCGGTCGTGGTTCATTGGCGCAGTGATCTTACCGGTGAAGGCGCCGCATGCCGTCGGATTGCCTGCGAATTCGGGATTGACCTCCTTCGCAATCGCGCAGCCATAGCCAGCCGTCGGATCCGATTGAAGGACGCGCCGTGGAAAGGCCGGATCGCGCAGGCGGTTTTCAAACACGCTGGCGACGAGGGGCCGCTCCTCGTCGACGGCCGCTTCCTTTTCGACCACGCTCGCGAGGGTGACGATGTCGCGCCGCGAAAAACCGAGCGTTTGAGAGAGCCGTGCGACGTCCCCGCCGTGCGCCGCTTCCAATTTTTTCCACCGCTTTTCGAACTCACCGACGAGGCGCTCAACGACCACCTCGGGCGCCTCGTCTTCGCCAAATTCGTAAGTGGCCGGGAAGAGAAATCCTTCCGCCGACGCGGACGGCTCTGGCGTGAGCGGGGCGAGCTGAAGTCGCTTGAGCAGCGCCGCGTCACCGGTCGCTGCCACAAACGCCGCCCGCGTGCATATTCCCTTCTCTTCGAGGCGACGGCCAATCTCGAAACGCGTAAACCCCTCAGGAACCGTCACTTTCTGCCGGTCGCCCCCCCCCGTGCGCATCAGGCGATCGGCGAGTTCTCCGAGCGTGAGATCGTCGCGGAGGAGGTGCTCGCCAGCGACTGGCGCGACGGTATGCACCCTCTCGTAGAGGCGAAATCGCGCCGCATCTTGGATGACGCCGGACGTCTCCAAGAGGAGCGCGAGGCCGTCAGCGCTCTCGTTCGCCGGAATCACCACCGCGACCCGCTTCCCTGTGCCTGCCGCCTTTGCCCGTTGGCGTGGCAGTGCCACGTAGGCCCCCATCGCGCCAGCAAAGGCAAGGAGGGCAACAGCGGCACCGATAAGCACAAAAATATTTGGCTTTTCAGCCCCTTTTCGCCGGGAAGCGCGGGGGCGTTTCGCGTCGACCGGCGCCGGCCGTGGCTTTTTCGGTTGGCTCACCGAGCCGCCTTCCCGGTCGGCCGTCGATCGATCCAGCTCTGCAAAATGGCGACAGCGGCCGCCTCATCGATTTTTGCTTTGGATTTCTTGGCGTTTACGCCACTTGCTGCCAGCGAGGCTTGCGCCTGGACGGTGGTCAATCGCTCGTCCCAAAGCTCGATTGGGAGCGCGGTTGTGTCGGAAAGTTCTTGAGCGAATACGCGGACTTTTCGAGCTGCGTCCCCTTCCCCGCCCCGCATGTCGAGGGGGAGGCCGACGACAATGCACGAAACCGACTCTTCTTTGCAAAATGCACGCAAATCGGCGAGGAGCTTCGGGCGCGGCTTTGCCTGCAATTTTCCTCGCGGAAACGCAATTTTGCTGTCGTCATCGGCGAGGGCCAGGCCGACGCGCGCCTCCCCATAGTCGAGCCCAAGAAACGTCTTTCCCACCGCCGCCGCTTACCGCGGGAAGTCTCCCGGTGTCGAGGCCGGGCATGCGCCCGATCTTCCGGTGCGTTTTCGTGAAGCAAAGCGGAAGCAATGGGGGGGACGGCAGACCGAAACTGCGCTAGACGCCCGTCGCCATGACCACGCTTCGCTCCGTGAAGGGGATGAAGGACTACCTGCCGAAGGAAGTCCCGGCCTACCGCCGCATTGAGGAGGCGTTCGCCCGCGTGATGCAGCGCTCCGGCTTTCGCGAGATGCGCACCCCCATCGTCGAACCGACGGCTCTCTTCGTCCGCGCGATCGGTGAAGTGACCGACGTTGTTGAAAAAGAGATGTACTCTTTTCAGCACCACGACGAAGCGCTGACGCTCCGCCCGGAGGGGACAGCCGGCGTCGTCCGCGCCTATCTCCAGAACAACCTGGGCAACGACGAACCGGTCACCAAGGTCTTCTACCAGGGGGCGATGTTCCGTGCAGAGCGCACGCAACGGGGGCGCTACCGCCAGTTCCATCAGCTCGGCGCGGAAGTGTTCGGCGATCCCTCGCCCGCTGCCGACGCCGACCTCCTCGTGACACTCGTTGTATTTCTTCGAGAAATCGGAGTTTCGTCGCCCGAGGTAATCCTTGGAAGCATCGGTGGGAAGGCGACCCGCGCCGCCTTTCGCGAATCGCTGGTCGACTTCCTCACGCCAAAGCTCGCAACGATGAGCGAGGAATCGAAGCGTCGGATCCTCACGAATCCGCTTCGAATTCTCGATTCGAAGCATCCGGGGGACCGGGCCGCCTGCGAAGGGGCACCGTCGATCTTGGATGTCCTCGACGCTGACGACCAGTCCCACTTTGACGCACTCCGTCGTTACTTGGACGCGCTGGCGGTCCCCTACCGGGTCGATCGCGGGCTCGTTCGCGGTCTTGATTATTACTCAAGAACGCTCTTTGAAATCAAAGGGGCGACCGAGAAGCTTGGGGCCGGCGACACCCTCCTCGGCGGTGGCCGCTACGACGGACTCGTGGAAGAACTTGGCGGTCGTGCAACCCCCGCTATCGGCTTCGCCGCCGGGCTCGAACGCCTTGTTATTGCAACGGAAGAGAACGTCGCCCCGCCGCGGATTGACGTCTTCGTGGCGTCCGAGGGGGCCGTTGGACGTGCGCTTGCACTCGCGAACGAACTCCGAAGTCACGGTATTTCCGTCGAATGCGACGGGCGCGGCGCCTCCGTCAAAGCCCAATTGCGACGGGCCAACGCGGTAGACGCCCGCTTCGCGATCGTCCTCGGCGACCGCGAAGTCAGCGATGGAGTCGCCGACCTTAAGGACCTCGCGGCGCGAACCTCGACGTCGGTCGCACTCTCCGGGATGGCCGCTGCTGCGAAAGCGGGGCTCGAAGGCCCGCCAGCCGCTGGCGAACAGGCGGTGTCTTCGTGAGGAACCTCCGCCTACTTCCTTCGATTCTCGCCGCATGTACGGCGATTGCCGCTGCCTACCCCGCGGTCGCGTTTGCGGGGGACCCCGCATCGCCGCCGGCTCCCGCCACCCCCGATCCGGCCAACGCCAAGCCCTCCACCGACGACCCGCAGGCGATCCATACTGCTTCTGGGCTCGTCTACCGGGATGTCGTCGTCGGTACCGGCGCTGTCGCCACAAAGGGGGCCACAGTCCGTGTGCATTACACGGGACGCCTCGACAACGGCTCCGTGTTCGATACCTCGCTTCGCCGCGAACCGCTTGAATTTCCTCTTGGAAAGGGTCAAGTGATCAAGGGCTGGGAGGAGGGCGTCGCTGGGATGAAAGTCGGCGGCGTTCGTACCCTCGTGATCCCGTCGAAGCTCGGCTACGGCTCTTCTGGTTCGGGACCGATCCCGCCAAACGCAACGCTCCATTTTGACGTCGAGCTCGTCTCCGTCGATGGCGACGAAACCGGCCGGGCGCCGAAAGTACAGCTGAAGGCGCCCGACGAGTCGGAAGCGGCAAAGCCGAAAGAGGTCGAGGCGAAACCGGCCGCCGATCCCCTCGTGTTGCCGACTGACGTTGCCGCGACGATCGGCAGTGACGATGACGGCAAGCTTCCGGGCGCTACCGGTCAGCTTACCCAGAAATTTGGGACCGGTTTCGAAGAGGCGCGCGGCGACTATCGGCTGCGCACGCTCCCGCCTTTGTGGATTG
>JAAFHJ010000116.1 GCA_013298325.1 Myxococcales bacterium
TGTGCAGCTATGGGCGTCCCGTTGGTCGTAAACGATCGCCCCGATTTAGCAGAGGAATTTGGCGCGCCCTTCGTGCACGTCGGCCAAGGGGACGCGTCGCTCAAAGACGTCCGTCGCCGCTATCCTGGCCTCCGCGTGGGGGTCTCGACGCACACCGAAGAGCAGGCCGAGGCGGCGCTCCTCCTCCGACCCGACTACCTCGCCTTCGGACCTGTGTACGCTACATCTACCAAAGAGAACGCCGAGCCTGCCGTGGGCCTTGAGCGCCTTGCGAAGGTCGCGGAACGTTCGGAATCCCTTGGAATTCCGCTCTGCGCGATCGGAGGGATCGACGCCCGAAAGTTCCCGTACGTTGCCAAGCACGCGCCGTTGATCGCGCTTGTCGGCGCCCTTGTCGGCAAGACACCTGCAGAGTGCACGGAGCGTGCGCGGCAGTTTTCGTTGATGCTGGAGCGGCCGTGAGTCTGCTCGCCATCGCCGGCCTCACGGCGCTCGGCGCGGCGCTTGGTCGGTTGGTCTACGGTCGTCTTTCCGCGTCGCCGCCCCCCAAGGAGACTGCGGCATCGGTCGTTGCTGCAGCGGCACTTCCGAAGGCAAAGGTGGACGGATTTCCGACCGAATTGTTTGCCGCAAAGCCGGGGGACGTTGTGCTCCGAGGAAACGAGGAGGCGTGGCTTGCCGGCGCCTGGATCCTCGAAGAGGGGCGCGGCAGAGACGCCCGTGCGGTCTTCGCCGTCTTTTTCGCGCCGGAAGCAGGGAAAGACGTTCTTGTTGTGTTAAGCGGCGATTCTTCCAAGGAAATTCTTTGGTTGGATCTCCCGGTTCCTATGGATGGGGTCCCGCCCTCGACGTTGGAAATCGACGATATTCGGTTTGAGCGCTTGCGAAAAAGACCCTTTGGTGTTCGCCGTTTCGGTGCGGCCCCGGAGGCGCCCGAAGAAGGGACGCTTGTCGAGTTTTCGGGGCCGGTAGGCGAGCGGCTTTGGGCGTTTGTTGCGCCAGGCCACACGCGTGCTGGGCGTGGCGTTTCGCTCGCCGAAGGCATGTATGATCTCCTCGGCGGGGACGCAGCGGCGTCATGACGGCCGACGGAAGCCGAAAGCTCCGCGCCCTGGTGACCGCGCCGCTTCTGGATGAACGCGACGCTGCCCGTGGGATTTACGGCCATGTCCGCGGGCGTCGGGCGCTACCGCCGTCGCCGGTGAGCGGCGGTCGGCGCCTTACCTACGGATTTTTACTGCCCTTTCATCTGTTTGCCCGGGTCGTCACGGTGCCGGAGCTGCGCCGCGCCGCGGGCCGCCTCTTCCTCGCCCGGGCGCTCTTTGTCGTCCTATTCACCGCCGTCGGAATGCTCGCGGTCGGCTTCACCGAAGACCGCCCACCGGCCGAGTCGTCGGACATCGTCGTCGAGCGTGGTGGCATCCATCTTCGCGGGAGCGAAAAGGACCTCAAAAAGGCGGTGAAGGCGCTCCGCGACGAGAATGCGCGTGAAGCGGCCGAAGGGGACCGTATCGAGGCGGCGGTCGGGGCGGTCGTCGCTGACGCCGTTGAGCGGGAAGCGGCCACCGCGCCGGTCATCGCACCGGCCGTCTCCTGGAAAAAGCGCCTGGCAACGCTTCTCGCGTTCCTGGGGGCCGCCGAATGGATTGCGATCGCGTTTACACGCGATTTTGACGATCTCGTCTCTCACGAACTTTCGCTCGACGCCGGCATCCTCCCCGAAGGCGAGCGACCGTCCCCGCGCTTGCGATTTTCGCCGTCCTGGTTGTGGAAAAAATACAAACGTAAGTTCCGCGGAATTTTGCTCTTCGGTATCGGAGCGCTTCCGCTGGCGCTTGCGGTGGCCTTTGGGCGTTTCGGGTGGCTTTCAAACACGCTCTTCGCGCTCTGGGGCTTCTATTGGAGCGCTGTCTTTGTCGCCGCCAAGAACGCGCACGCGTGGGCCGACGACGGCCGCGCGTCCCCACCGTGGTTCCTCCGCCCCTTCGAGCCGATGCCGAAACAATTCGTGTTCGCTCCGGTGCGCGGGTACCTCCGCCTTGCCCATCGGGTCACGAAATCGGTCCATGGCCCCTGCCAAGCCTTCGAGCGCAGCCCTCTGCCTTTTGTCGGGTTGGCGCTCTTTCGGCTGCTCCTTGCGCCCCCCTTCTTCTACCTCATCTTCCGCCCGATCATGCCGGTCGCCGCGGGGCGAATCCTTGCCGACAACGATGCGGAAGCTCGCTTTTTCGCGCGTGAAACGGCGATGGAGCCTGCCGCTCTCGCCGAACCGCTACCCGCGGAGTTCGAGGAAGAGCGCTTCGACGGTCAGTTGGGGGGAGGCGTTCCGGTCGAGTTCGCGCGTGGCGCGAAGGACGCGTGAAAAACAGACCGAGGCCCGGTCGGCAGCGTCCCCCTCGCCGGCGAGCGCCGCCGAACGCCCCTCTTCCGCAAACGCAATCGCGAGCGCATCGAGGAGCACAGCAAGCTCGGCTTTTTCCTTCTTCCCCTCTTCGGCAATCGCGAGAGCCGGGAGAATGGAGTTCTGACGGAGGGCGTCGCGCGCACGAGCAACAAATTCGTCACGCGTCGCGGTTGCGGCGGGGTCGCCGAGTTGCCTCGCTCGCGCAAGAGAGCCCTCGGAACGCGCGGAAAGTCGAAGGGCGTCCTCCTTTGACTTGCCTTCCTTTTCGAGAATAAGCGCGACTGTTGCGGCCGGAAGTGGCGCAAAACGGAGGCGCTGTGTGCGCGAACGAATCGTCGGCAAAAGGCGATCGGGGACCGACGAAAGCAGCAAAAAATGGACGCGATTTCCAGGCTCTTCCAGCGTCTTCAAAAGCGCATTTGCCGCGGAGATCCCGAGTTCTTCTGCGCGGCGGATGATGAAGACCTTCGCCCGCCCTTCGTGGGGGCCGAATGCGGCGCGCGCGAGGACGAGCGTCCGGACTTGATCGACGGAAATATCTTGGGTTTCTGGCGTTCGCCGGCCGATTTGGGAAGCCTCGTACAGGCCGCGCTCGAGGACGACGAGGTCGGGATGGACGGGGCGCTTTTCGCCGGGGCGGAGCAGCGACCGGGTGCAGGCGCTGCAGGTGCCACACGCTTCGGTCGTCGGAAAGACGGTCGGCGGCTCGGGCCCGAACAGTCCGCGCGCCCCTTCGACGGTCGTCCCTCGCCGCTCGCACAGCAAGGCTTGCGCGAGGCCGAAAGCGGCCATTTCCTTCCCGACGCCGTCTGGTCCGTCGAAAACGTATGCATGATGCACCTTATCGACGGCAAGCGCACGACGCAGAGTGGCCACGGCCGGTTCTTGGCCGAGAAGCGTATCGAGGAGGCCGGGCATGGGGCGTCGTGCTAGCGCATTTTTCAGGCCGCCTGGTGCAATCCGCCCAGGCCCGGTGACGGCCGCTGCTTGAGTCGATGAACTTTTCGCTACTCGCCCATATTCATGGCCATTTCGGCGTATTGGCTGCCGCTGCGCTCGTTCATCCCGCGCTGCTCCTCCGGACTCCCCGCCGCGCTGTTGGCGTCTCGTGGGGGGCTGCAGTCCTCGCCGCCGTCGCCTTCGGTGGTGGCCTGTTCATCTATCCCGACTACCGAAGGACGGTGCGGCGCTCTCTCTTCGCTGCCCACCCGGCGCTCGGTTGGGCCTTCGAACGGAAAGAGCACCTTGCGGTCGCCGTCGTTGCGCTAGCCGTTGCCGGAGCGCTGCTTCAGAGCGGGGCCGGGGATGGCTCCGAGGCGCGCCTCCGCGCTGCCGCCCAGCGCGCCTTCGCGGTCGCCGCGCTCCTCGCTTGGGTCGTCGTCGCGCTCGGCGTCGCAGTCGCGGCGGCGTGATTCAGCGGCAGCGCGTGTCGACGTAGGTCGTCGGTCGCGCGTACTTTAGGAGCGGCGTCCAATAGCTCTTCGTGAGTTCACCAGAGGCGAGCGAATCGTCAATAATGACGCCAAATTCCGCGAGGTTCGCCTTGTAGATATTTTGCGATCCGACGTAGAACGCACGGTCGTCGACGAAGACGTTTTTGGCGTGGTTTGCTTGGGGCGTCCCGCTGGCCCACGCGGCGTTCGCCGACGAACGGAAGTACATGACCCGAAGGTGCTTGCAGAGTGCACTCGTCGGCTCCGTCCCCGATTGTCCGGCCTGCGTAGCGACGGCACGCGTGTGCGCGACGTTCCACACGTCGCCGATCGTAAACCCATTGAAATAGCTGTTTGCGAGGCTCGCGGAGGCCCCCGCATATGCCCCTTCGTTCGAAACGACGATATCGATGTCAACCCCGCGAATTGCTGCGCGGTTTATGGCGTCGAAGACGTCGTAGTTCCACGACCCGAGCGTCAAGCCCGCCCGCTTGATCGGGGCGACGTCCTGTTGGGAAACTTTGACGTTCCCTTTGGCTGCATCAATCAGAGCAACGAGGGCGTCGTCACCCGGATTTTCACCACGATTTCCGAGGCGTCCGACGGAGATCACGCGCTTCGAACCGGTCCCCTTGGCCGCCGGGACCCGCGCCGCGAAAGAGGGGAGGCATCGATCGCCGCCTTCCGGATAGGCGGCCGTTGTGTTCGGCGTGTTGCAAATGCCGTCCCAAAGGGTATCGACAAAGAGGGCTGCAGCGCGCGCCGTAGAGCCGTGAACGGCGATATTCAAATCGTGAACGGGACTCCCCTCGAGGTAGTGGGGCGTCCACATATTCATGCCGCCCGTAAATACCTTTTCACCGTCGATTGTGACAATCTTCGCGTGGTTCCAGGTCGTAGGGCCCGTGTTGTAGCTCCCTACAACGAACTGAAATTGCGGATTTTTTACGTCGCGTGCGAGGTTGCGGAGCGTTTCGCTCACGTTCAGGTAGCCGCCGGGAAACGACCCGAAAATGTAACGAACCGTCGGTGGGGTGGCGCGCTCCGAAAGGCGTGTTGTTGCGTTTCGGAGCATTGCCTCGAAGCGCCCATCGGGCCCCGTGAGCGAACTCACATCGACCGATTGTTTCGCGGAGACAATCGTGTCGTAGAGCGTGTCGAGGATTCCATCGCTCGGGCCGACGCATAGCCGTCGGGGTGCATCCCCTTCGTGGGCCACCGTCGCGCGAAGCGTCGCGCAGGAGGAACCGTCGCAGTCGGCATTGGTGGTGCAAGTTCGAAGGGCAAAGTCGCCGTCGCAGCTGCTCCCCGTGCAGGTCGGCGCCGCGGGAAGATTGCTTGAACCCCATGTGTTTACAGCAGGAATCTGTTGGAGCCAATCGGCGTCGAAGCGGGCATCGTTGCTGTCGCTCCAGGTGACTCCCTCTTCCTTCGCATGCTCCGCGCGGAGGCGCGCGACGACGGCGGTTCCGACGTAGCTCCCACCACCGGTCAGTTCGTCGCCCGCTTCGCTCGTCCCTTCGCCGTCGGCGGAGCAGGCGGCGAGCGGCGCAACGGAGAGCATCGCAAACGCGACGAAAAACAGCGAGGAGGCGGAGCGAAGACGCACGCCGCGAACCTACGTCGAGCGCGAGGCGGGGCGCCCGACAATTCGCGAGGAATCGACAAAAAAATCCCCCGTGCGGAGACCGCACAGGGGAGCGAGACGGCGCTTCTGCGATCAGCGACCGACGAAGTTTGCCGGGCGCTTTCCGAGGAAGGCTGCCATGCCTTCGCGCTGGTCTTCAGAACCGAAAAGTGCTGCGAATGCTTGGACTTCCAACTCGTTGGCCGTCGGAAGCGGGACGTCGAGCCCCCGGAGCAGCACGCGCTTGGCCTGAGCGACGGCGAGAGGCCCCTTTGTCGCGATCTTTGCAGCGATTTCTTTCACTTTTCCGAGGAGTTCCTCGGGGGCGTGGATGCCGTTCACGAGGCCGATGCGCAGCGCTTCCTCGGCGCCGATCACGTCGCCGGTGAAGCAGAGTTCCCGGGCGCGCCCAATACCGACGCGGCGCGCGAGGCGGTTGGTACCGCCAAAGCCCGGAATCACGCCGAGGTTGACCTCGGGCTGGCCGAACTTCGCCTTCGTGCTCGCATGGATGAAGTCGCAGGCGAGCGCCATTTCGCAGCCACCGCCGAGGGCGAAGCCGTTGACGGCGGCGATGACCGGGATCGCAAGCGTCTCCATTTGCGCGCCGACCGCGTGGCCAAGCTCGCCAAATGCCTTCGCTTCCGGCCCGGTCATCGTGCTCATCGCGGCGATGTCGGCGCCGGCCGCGAAGGCCTTGTCGCCGGCACCGGTGACGATGAGGGCGCGCAGGTCTTTGTCGCGGCGGACCTCGGCGAGCACGCGGTGAAGTTCGCCGACGAGTTCCGCATTGAGCGCATTGAGTTTGTCCGGGCGATTCAGCGTAATCGTCCCGACGAAACCCTCTTTTTCAAAAAGAACGGTGCTCATTTCGCCCCCCCGATCGTGCTCGCGCCCGGGACCTTTTGCCCCTTTTCGTCGTAGACGTAGAAGCCGCGGCCCCCCTTCTTTCCGACCCATCCGGCCGTCACGAGGTTTTTGAGGAGCGTCGGCGCGCGGTATTTCGTATCGCCGATGTCGGTATAGAGAACGTTGGCGATGGCCAGCACGGTGTCGAGACCAATCAAATCGGCAAGTTCGAGGGGGCCCATCGGGTGATTGAGGCCGAGCTTGGCGCCGGTGTCGATGTCTTCGGGGGTTCCGACCCCTTCCTGAACGGCGAACATCGCCTCGCACAGCATCGGAATGAGGATCCGGTTGACGAGGAACCCGGGCGCGTCGTTTGACGTTACGACCGTTTTGCCCATCTTTTCGGCAGCTTCTTTGATCGTCGTGTACGTCTCCGGCTCCGTCTGGACCGCCTTCACGATCTCAACAAGGCGCATGAGCGGCACCGGGTTCATGAAGTGCATGCCGAGGACCTTCCCGGGGCGCTTCGTGACGGCCGCGAGCTTCGTCACCGAGATGCTGGAGGTGTTGCTCGCGAGGAGGGCGTCCGGCTTCATCGCAGCATCACACGCCGCGAAGAGCTTCAATTTGAGATCGACGTTCTCCGTCGCGGCCTCGATCACGAGGTCACAATCGCCAAAATCGGCGATTCCTGCGACGGGAATCAAACGCTTCGCCGTCGCGTCAGCGGCCTCGGCGGTGAGCTTGCCCTTCTCGACGAGCTTTCCGAGCATCGCAGCGATTTTGCTGGTCGCCTTCGTTGCGCGCTCCAGATCGACGTCGGCGAGCTTCACCGTATAGCCGGCCGTTGCGGCGACCTGGGCAATCCCCGATCCCATTTGACCTGCGCCGAGAACACCTACCGTTCGAATCTCGATCGTCATCATTTCCTCGTTTGACCGTTATGTGTGGGTACGCTGCTGCCTTCGCCGCGTTTAGGAAATCGCGTTTGATGCCGCAGGGGGGACTGCGGTGCGCGTTCGGCGGCCGACCGTACTCCAAGGGGGCGCCGCGACTAAGCAAAGACGGCCTACCAACGATCGATCCTGCCTTCTGACGGCAGCGCCGGCGTCGTTCCGCTTGCCGTTTCCGAGGAGATGGGAAAGAAGCCGTCCCGTGACCGCCGTTGTGCCCCACCGAACCGACCCGCGACCGGCGGGCACGCGCGGGCCGCAGGCGTCGCTGGAGGGGCTCCTTCGGGACGTCTTTCACCACGACGCTTTCCGCGGCCCCCAGCGGGACGTGTGCGAGGCCGTCGCCCGCGGCGAAGACGTGCTTCTCGTGATGCCGACCGGGGCGGGAAAATCGCTGTGTTATCAGCTTCCTGGCCTTGCGCGTGAGGGGACGACCCTCGTCGTTAGCCCTCTTGTCGCATTGATCGAAGACCAGGTTGCCAAGCTTCAGGCCCTCGGACTCCGTGCAGAACGCATCCATTCCGGGCGCGACCGCATGGCATCGCGGGAGGTTTGTCGTCGGTACCTGGCCGGCGATCTCGACTTCCTCTTTATCGCGCCCGAGCGGCTTGCCGTTGCCGGCTTTCCTGAAATGTTGGCGAAGCGGCCGCTCGGTCTTGTCGCGATTGACGAAGCCCACTGCATCAGCCACTGGGGCCACGATTTTAGGCCCGAATATCGGATGCTTGGCCAGCGTCTGCCCCTGTTTCGGCCGGCGCCCATCGTTGCCCTCACCGCGACGGCGACGCCCGCCGTTCAGGACGATATTTGCGAGCAGCTGGCGCTCCCGAAGCCCCGTCGGTTCATTCAAGGATTCCGTCGGGACAACTTGGCGCTTGAGGTGCTCTCCCTTTTGCCGACGCGCCGCGCTGCTGCCGTCGTCGACCTGCTCTCGAAGCCCGAGCAGCGGCCGGCCATCGTCTACACGAATACACGGGCCGGAACGGAAGACCTCGCCGGTGCCCTGCTGAAGAAGAAGATTCGCGCCGCCGCCTATCACGCGGGAATGCCGGCCGAGACGCGCGAGAGCGTGCAGCGAGGCTTTTCCAATTCAGAGATCGACGTCGTTGTGGCGACGGTCGCGTTCGGAATGGGGATTGATAAGGGGGACGTCCGCCTCGTCGTCCATGCGGGGATACCCCAGAGCCTTGAGGGCTACTACCAGGAAATAGGGCGCGCAGGCCGTGACGGAAAACCCTCCCGCGCCGTGCTATTTCACTCTTACGCCGACGTCCGCATGCACGAGTTCCTTCTCGCGAAGAGCTACCCCGAGCTCGAGGTTCTCGATGCGGTGTACACACGAATCGGCCCGAGACCGATTCCCCAAGACGTCCTTGCGGCCGACGTCGATATGGACGGAGAGAGCTTCGAGAAGGCCCTCGATCAGCTCTTTATCAATGGTGGAATCGCCTTCGACGCGGAGGGGGCAGTTCTGCGCGGAGACCCGGCGTTCCGGAAGTCGTACACCGCCCAACGGGCCCATCGTTTTGGCCAGCTGAAGGCGATGCTCGCGTTCGCCGACGGTCACGGTTGCAGAATGCAAGCGATCATTCGTCATTTTGGCGATGCCGCCGATGAAGGTGGTCCGTGTGGGCTCTGTGATGCCTGCCGCGACGGCGACTGCATCGCGAAACGGTTTCGCGACGCGTCGACGGAAGAGTCGAAGCTTGCCGCTGATCTTCTTGAGGAAATTGGTGAGCGTTCGCGGCCGATGGGGCAGCTCTTCCGGCGCTTCGGCGAGGCGCTTGGGCGCGACGCCTTCGCCCATGTTGTCGACGGCCTCGTTCGTCGCGGCGTGCTTGCCGTCGAGCAGGCGAGCTTTGAAAAAGAGGGGAAGACGGTCGCGTTTCAGCGCCTCCGTCGCGTAGGGACCGGCGGCGCTACCCGATTCACCGTTCTCGATGATTCGCCGCGAAGTGCCGTGATTCGCCGCGAGAAGGCGGCGCAGAAATCGCCTGGCGAAGTCAAAAAACTCCCCGATCCGAAGCGTCCCCGCCCGGCCCCCGAAAGCGGCAGTCGACTTGAGGTGGCTCTGCGTGCTTGGCGCCGCGAAGAGGCGAAGACGGCTCGTTTGCCTGCATTTCGTATCCTTACCGACCGCACGCTTGCCGCGATCGCGGAAGACTCGCCAGCTACCCTGGAGGCGCTCGGGGCCTGCGCCGGCGTCGGCAAGCACATTGTGAAGAAGTACGGGACGACCATTCTCGAAATTATCGAAGCATCGTGCTGAATCAAATCGAGTTCCTCTATGTCAAAATCTCCCGCTCTTCGCGAAATCGACGACCTCATGGACGAGCTTGAGCTGCTCCTGAAACGCGGCGACACGGTTGCTGCGCTCTCTGACGCCGGCATTAACGTCTCGCTCGCGATCGTCGCCGCGAATGGACTTCGCGCCTATTTTGCTGGAAAAAAAGCGGAGGCTGCCGAGGACTTGACGATCGTCGGCGAGGAAATTTTTGCGCGTCTTCGCGGCCACGACGCAGACTTGCCATCCTGAGCATCGCCGACCTTTCGACGGCCCAAAAAGCGCGCTAAGCGCCTTCGCGTGACCGAACCCAATCGCTTCGCCCCGAAACCGGCATGGCTCAAAGTACGCGCCCCCGGAGGCGAGAACTACGAGCGCCTGAAGAGCACCTTTCGGAAGCTCGACCTGTTCACCGTCTGCGAAGAGGCGCGCTGTCCGAACGTCGGCGAATGCTGGCGCGAGGGGACGGCCACCGTCATGCTTTTGGGCGACACCTGCACGCGCGGCTGCCGTTTTTGCGCCGTGACCACGGGGAATCCGCGCGGCGCGATCGACGTCCGCGAACCCGAGCATGTCGCCCGCGCCATTGCGAGCATGGGGCTCCAATATGTTGTCTTGACGATGGTCGATCGCGACGATTTGCTCGATGGTGGGGCCGCCCACGTGGCAAAGACGGTGACGCGCCTTCGTGAATTGAGGCCGGACATCCTGGTCGAAACGCTGCTCGGTGATTTTGGCGGAAATCACGACTACCTCGACGTCACCGTCGATGCGAAGCCCCACGTCTGGGCTCACAATATTGAAGTAGTCGAGCGACTTCAGCGGCAGATTCGAGACGTTCGCTGCTCCTACGAGCGATCGCTCGGCGTTTTGGAGCGTGCGAAACAGCGCGATCCGTCTCGGGTGATCAAATCGAGCATCATGGTCGGAATCGGC
>JAAFHJ010000117.1 GCA_013298325.1 Myxococcales bacterium
ACCTTGGGGCATGCCGAGGTCACGTTCAGCATGTTCGACGAGCCCCATCGGAGCGCACCTTCCGTGCAGAATGCACAGGTTGGCGAACCCCAGGGGACGACTCTCCATCACGTAGAGGGCGTTCGGAAGCTCCACGCCTTTTCGGAAAAGCTGATGACGCTCCGCGAAGAAGCGGAGATTCTTGAAGCGATGCTCGACGCCGTCCTCGATGTGACCGGCGCAGAAAAGGGCTTTGTTCTCCTCCGCTCCGATGCCTTCGGCGGCGAAGCGACCCCCGGTCGCCCCGTCGTCCGTGCGAGCCGCCACGTACGCGCCAACGCCCTCGGCGACGGCAGCGGCGCCATCTCCGACAGCATCGTCGCACGCGTGCTCGACACCGGAAAACCGCTGATCGTAAGCGATGCGCTCTCGGACGCGCAGTTCTCGGCCAGCGAGAGCGTGGTCGCCCTCCAGCTGAGCTCGGTGATGTGCGCGCCGCTGGTGTCGCAGGGGCACGTTATCGGGGCGCTCTACGTCGGCAACGATCGGGTCAAAGGGCTTTTCCAGCGCTCTCAGTTGGATCTTCTCTCCATTTTCGCCGCACAAGCCTCGCTCATCCTGCAGAACGCGACGCTCCTCTCGGCCCTGCGCGCTGACAAAGAAAAGCTCTCCGAAGAACTCCAAGACAAGCGCTTCGGCGACATCATCGGCGTCTGCCCGTCGATGCAGGAGGTCTTCCGGAAGCTGCAGAAGGTCGCCACCACCGATATCTCGGTCCTCGTGACCGGCGAGACGGGGACCGGCAAAGAGCTCATCGCCCGCGAGATCCATCGGCGGAGCAACCGTGCGAACGGCCCCTTCATCGTCATCAACTGCGGCGCGATTCCCGAAAATCTGATTGAGAGCGAACTTTTTGGCCATGTGAAGGGCGCCTTCACCGGAGCGATCGCATCGCGCCCCGGGAAGTTCCAAGCGGCCGATAAGGGGACGCTCTTCCTCGACGAAATCGGTGAACTCCCGCTGAATTTGCAGGTAAAGCTGCTCCGCGCCCTCCAAGAACGCATCGTCTTCCGCGTGGGCGATTCGCGCCCCGAGAAGGTCGACATCCGAATCGTTGCCGCAACGAATCGCGTCCTCGAGGAAGAAATCAAACGCGGCAGTTTCCGCGAAGATTTGTACTATCGTCTCAACGTCGTGAACATCTTCTTGCCGCCGCTCCGAGAGCGCGGGGACGACGTCGTCGTGTTGGCGAAGGCGCTCCTTTCGAAGCACGCAGAGGAATTGCGCAGTCAAGTCCAAGGGTTCACCCCGCAGGCGCTGGCGGCGATCCGCAAGCACAACTGGCCGGGCAACATCCGCCAGCTGGAGAACCGCATCAAGAAGGCGCTCGTGATGTGCGAACGCTCCGTGCTCGACGTCGTCGATCTGGAACTCGAGAAGCCGGGCGAAAGCGCGATTCTTCCTCTGGAAAAGGCGAAGGAAGACTTTCAGCGCCGCTACGTTCTTGAGGTCCTTGAACGGAACAACGGCAACCGGACGCAGACGGCACGCGACCTCGGCGTCGACCCGCGCACGATCTTCCGCTACCTGGAACGCGAAGCGAACCCGATGCCGAGTCAGGCTGGCGGGCTCCCGCTCCCCTCGACGCGCGGCGACGGCTTCGACCGCTGACCGTTCACGCCGCGCCGTAGGCAGGGAGGGCGATTTTTCCAAGGATTCTTGTGATTTCGCCCGCCCCTGCCAAGACCCTTCACGACCTCGAATACCCCCGCATGCTCGCCGCCCTTGTGGAGCGGTGCGTTTCGCCCCAAGGGGCCGCAGCTGCAGCCGGCCATCGTTTCGCCGACGGGCGCGAGGCGGCTCGTCAGTGGATGGCCGAAGGGCAAGAGGCGATCGATCTGCTCTTCGCCGGCGAGCCTCTGCCGATGGGGCCGCTCCGCGAGACTGGCGAGGCGCTGGCGAGGCTGCGGGCCTCGGGCGTCCTTGCCGGACCAGAGATTCGTGCGCTCCTCGAACTCGTGCGCCTCGGGCGGACGCTGCGAAAGTTTGTATCCCAACGAATCGGGCGACTCCCGGCGCTGAGCGCGATCCTGCTCACCGATCCGACCCTCGATCGCATCGAGGAGAGCCTCGGGACGTCCTTCGATGGCGACGGGGCGCTGGCCGACCACGCGAGCCCCCATCTTCGCGAACTTCGAAGTGAATTTCGAAATGCCCGCGGTCGTATGCTCGCGCGCATGGAGGAGTTGCTCGTCCGCCACGCCTCGATCATCCAAGAGCATTTCGTGACCGAGCGCGAAGGGCGCTGGGTGCTCCCCATTCGCTCGGACGCCCACGAGCGTTTTCCGGGGATTGTGCACGCATCGAGCGCAAGCGGCGCCACCCTCTTTGTGGAACCGCGGAGCGTGATTCCGATGGGGAATCGCCTCAAGGTCCTTGAGGGGGAGATCGCCCGCGAAGAGCTTGCTATCTACACGCAAATGTCGAGCGACCTCGCCGAGCGCCTCCCGTCGCTCCTCGGCCTTGAGGCGGCGATTGCCCGTGCCGACGTCCTCGCGGCGATCGCCCGCCTCGCCGAAGAGCTCGGCCTCCAGTACCCAACCCTCGCCGACGACGCGCGCCTCGATCTGAAGAAGGCCCGCCACCCGATCCTTCTTCTCGACGGCGTCGACGTCGTCCCGAGCGATCTCTCGGTCGCCGCCGGCCACGCGGTCGTGGTCTCCGGACCGAACGCGGGCGGGAAGACGGTCGCCCTAAAAACGCTCGGACTTGCTGCACTTTTTATCCGCGCCGGACTTCCGATCCCCGCAGGGGCAGGCTCCTCCGTCGGCTATTTTGAGCAAGTCCTCACCGACGTCGGTGACGAACAGAGCCTCCAGAAGAACCTCTCGACGTTCAGCGCCCACGTGCAGAACGTTGCTGGGATCCTCGAGGCGACCCGAGAAGGGGTCCTCGTCCTCCTCGACGAACTCGCCGGTGGGACCGACCCCCGCGAAGGCGAGGCGCTCGCCGCAGGAATCCTTCAGTCGCTGTGTGCGCGGCGCGGCGCCGTCGTCGTCACGACCCACTACGAGGGGCTCAAGGCGCTCGCCCTCGCCGACGATCGGTTCACGAACGCTTCCGTCGGCTTCAATCGAGAAACGCTGCTGCCGACCTTTCAGTTTTTGCTCGGCGTCCCCGGAAGCTCATCGGCCCTTTCGGTCGCACGGCGCTTCGGTATTCCAGGGACGGTCATTGAGCGTGCTGAAGGGTTTTTGTCCCGCGAAGATCGGAACTTCGACGAGGTCGTCAAACGCCTCGAGACGGAACGGGCGGCCCTCGAGCTCGCGCGCCGCGCTGCAGAAGATGCCCGCGAAGATGCCGATTCGTTGAAGCGCCAACTCTCAGAGAGCCTTGCGACGATTGAAGAGCGGACGAAAGCCAAATTGGCGCGTGAGGCGAATGAAATCTACGAAGCGCTCCGAAAGTCCCGCGAAGAATTGAGGCAAGTACGGGCGACGCTTCGCGCGAAGAAGCCGGATGAGTCGCAGGTACGTGCCGCCGAAAAAGCGTTGGATCGTGTGGCGGCCGAGGTGCGCTTTGATGCCCCCCTCGGGCGTCTCCTCGGCGGCCCGGCGCCAGCCATCAAGCCGCTCGCCGAGGGCACGCTCAAAAAGGGGCAACGCGTGTATGTTTCACGGATTCGGATGACGGCCGAGATCGTGGAGATCTTGGCCCCCGATCAGATCCGCGTCGCCGCCGGTCCGATGAAGCTGATCGTGAGTCCGAGCGAGCTTGGCGAGCCGGAAGCCCCCGCCGAAGCGAAGCGCGCCGGAAAACGCCCAACAAGCGATCTCTTGCCGCCGCGCCGGGACACCGCCCCGGAAGTCGCCGTGCAGACGACCGACAACAGTTGCGATCTCCGTGGTTTACGAACCGATGATGCCCTCGCGATGGCGGTCAGCTTCCTCGACCGCGCGCTTGGCAGCGGACAGAAAGTTGTATTCTTCATCCATGGCCACGGCACCGGCGCCGTCCGCGACGCGCTCCGCAAGGAGCTGGCGATGAGCCGCTATGTGGCGAGCCACCGCGCCGGCGGCCCCCACGAAGGGGGCGACGGAGTGACCGCCGCCTGGCTCGCCGATTGACCCTTAACCAGATGCAAACCACACACGTCTGGCCATCGAGACGGCTGCACCATCCTGAAACACTTGCGTATTTCTAGGCCCAGCGTGGGCTAGCGACCGATCGCAAACAGGAAGACCGAGGCGGCGCTGATGCACGCCAGGCCGGCGAACAGGACCCGCCCAACGCGGAACCGGGCGACCGCCGGACGGAGGGCTCCGACGAGCGCCGCTTCCGTCCCCGCGACGACAAGGAGCGGCTTCGCCGGGGCGCCCCGAAGCACCGCGTGACTCGCAACGTTCCGGTAGCCGCCACCGTCCTGCCGATCGCAGCCATCCGTCTCCTGAGCGACGCTCCCCAGCAAGTAGAGCGCTTCGCCAGGCAGAAGCGACTCTTCGCGGACCCGGTAGGTGAGCGACGGGCCCGGATGGACGACCTTCGCAAGCGCCGGCGGGACGTTATCGCGTTCCTCACAAAGGAGATTGAACGCGCAGTCCTGCGTATAGAGTTCTCCGCGTCCCGATCGGTCCACAAGCGGAATTGTTTCCGGCGTAGCTTGGGCAAAAACAATATTTGTGACCGTCGACTTCCCTTGAGGGCGCGTCTCCCAAACCGTGACTCGGGAAAAGGCGTAGCGACGCTCCCCAAGCAAACTCCGATGCACGGGCGCGTCCGACGCAACATGCACGGCTAGCTCGACTTCTTCCCCCGCAGCAGAAGCGAGCGGGGTCGTTGGGAGCGCCTCGGTGGGGGTCAGGAGTGCGTCGACGTCGACCGCCATTCGCGACATCCAGGCGGCAATCAACGCAAAGAAAACGGGTGGTACCAGCGCCCCGACAGCCGACATCCACGTAATTTCGAACGTGACGTTCCCGAGAATCAGTGTCGCGACCAGGAGACCTGCAACGGCAATCCCCACCGGCAGTGCACGTGACTTTTCGGGTCTACGATGGTGGGCACGAAGGACTTCGATCATCCCCCAGCCCCGTCGACCGCGAAGCCAAAGGAGCAATGGAAAGGCGACGACCGAGGCGAGCAGCCCGAAGCGCCCCGGAATCATGGCTACCGCATCCCGCAAGCGGAAGGCGTGCGGGTCGCCGCCTGGCAGGGCGGCGGTCACAGCGAGCGGCGTTCGCGCGACGACCTGGCGAAAGAAGGCGAGGCGGGGGACCGCCGGGCACGGCCCCAAGGTAGGGACCGGCGCGCGCGAGCCCGACGAGGAAGACGACGAAGACGAGGAAGACGCGCCGGCCGGGTCTTCGAGAATGATGCATCCGTCGACAAATACCGGGGCATCGGAGCGCGCGCAGCGAAGCCGGACGCGACCCCCCGTCGCGATGCCAGGTGCCCGACTCCGCACCTCGGCCTCTTCGGCGGCGGTGGCGATCTGGTAGGGCGTCCCCGGCATTGATGCATGTTGCACGGAAATCGGGAGGTGTTTTCCGTTAGGGAATTCGACGCCGGGCGACGTCCGGAAGATCCAATCGTCGTCCATGCGCCAGCCCCCCCCCTTTCCGCTCACGTAGTGCTCGTGGAGGACCTCACAAAAGGGCCCGAGGGCGGTCGGCGTTTCCGCGGGGCGGAGTCGTGCGACGCCCCAAACGGGGGATCCGACGGTCCCTTCAAAGTGCGCCGGAGTTTGATAAAGACGAAGTAACTCGGGAACTTCGTCAATAAGCGGCACCGCCAGCCCGATGCCGACCGCCAGCCCGATGAGGGCCCCCAGCACGATGAACACCCAGTCTTGGGCGGTGCGCGGCTTGTCGGATCCCTCGGCGCGGGTGCGTTCCATGCGCGTGAGGATACGGTCCCGGCACGCCGACGTCCTCTTTTCCGTACGCTCAAATGGAGAAAGCGCCCCTTGCCAATGGCAAAAGGCGCTTTCGGCCGGCCGCGAACGACCTCAGGTTACCGTCGGATCGGCCATCAGCTCAATGCGGGCAAGCATCAAATCGCGCTGGAGGCGGAGCACCTTCGGCATCCGCGGCCCCATCTGGTCGAAGAAGGCATCGAGGCTCTCGAGCTCCTGCTTCCACTCGGTGAAGTTGACGCTCGTCGCCTCGTCGACGGTCTCCGAAGAGATCGCGAGTTCGGAGAGGTCGAGGTCGCCCGCCTTGGGGACCCAGCCCATCGGCGTCTCGTAGCCGCCGACGCGGAGGCGGCTGCGATCAATGACCCATTTGAGCACGCGCATGTTCTCGCCGTACCCGGGCCAGAGGAAGGAGCCGTCCTTGCCCTTGCGGAACCAGTTGACCATGAAGAGCTTCGGCGGGTTGGCGAGCTTCGTCTGCATCGCGAGCCAGTGACCGAAGTAATCCGACATGTTGTAGCCGCAGAAGGGCAACATCGCGAAGGGGTCCCGGCGGACGATTCCGACGGCGCCGGTGGCAGCGGCGGTCGTTTCCGAACCCATCGTGGCGCCGAAGAAGACGCCGTTCACCCAATTGAAGGCCTGCATGACGAGCGGCACCGTCGTCGCGCGGCGACCGCCGAAGATGATCGCGCTGATCGGAACGCCCTTCGGGTCGTCCCAGTACTTGGAGAGGGCCGGGTTGTTCTGCGCGGGGGCCGTAAAGCGGGAATTCGGGTGGGCCGCCTTTTCGGTGGAGCCCTTCTTCCAGGGGCGCCCTTGCCAGTCGGTCGCCTCTTCCGGCGCCGGCGTCCCCATGCCTTCCCACCAAACATCTTTGTCTGACGTGAGCGCGACGTTCGTGAAAATCGTGTTTGAACGGATGGAGAGCATCGCGTTCGCGTTCGATTCCATGCTCGTCCCGGGCGCGACGCCGAAATAGCCGGCTTCCGGATTGATCGCCCAGAGGCGGCCGTCTTCACCGACGCGCATCCACGCAATGTCGTCGCCGACCGTCCAGACCTTCCACCCCTTGAAGCGCTTCGGGGGGATCATCATGGAGAAGTTCGTCTTCCCGCAGGCCGACGGGAAGGCGGCTGCGACGTAGGTCGTCTCGCCTTCCGGGCTCTCGACGCCGAGGATCAGCATGTGCTCGGCGAGCCAGCCTTCCTTCTTACCGAGGTAGCTGCCGATGCGAAGCGCGAGGCACTTCTTCCCGAGGAGAACGTTTCCGCCGTAGCCAGAGCCGACCGACCAGATCGTGTTGTCCTGGGGGAAGTGGCAGATAAAACGGCGTTCCGGGTTGCAGTCGAGGGTGCTGTGGAGCCCGCGATTGAAGTCGTTCGAGTCGCCGAGCTGGTCGAGCGCGATCTTCCCCATGCGCGTCATGATGCGCATGTTAAGTGCAACATACACGCTATCGGTGACCTCAACGCCGACCTTGCTCATCGGCGAGCCGGCGGGGCCCATGATGTACGGGACGACGTACATCGTGCGCCCGGTCATCGAACCGTCAAAGAGCGGCGTGAGCTTCGCGTAGGCGTCAGCCGGCGCCATCCAGTTGTTCGTCGGGCCCGCTTCTTCCTTCTCCGGCGTGCAGATGAAGGTGAGGTGCTCGACGCGGGCGACGTCGTTCGAGTTGGACCGGTGGAAGTAGCAGCCGGGGCGCGTCTCGGGATTGAGCGGCTCCAGGATGCCGGCACCCACCGCCTCCTCCGTGAAACGCTTGCGTTCCTCTTCGGAGCCATCGCACCAGACGATGCGATCGGGCTTGGTGAGCTTCGCCATTTCATCGACCCACGCGAGGAGGGTCTTATTCGAGGTGAGTGAGGTCGGCTGGGTCATTGCAAGCGAGCGTCTAGCGCAACCGACGGAGGCGCGCACCAGGGATCAAGAGCCTACCCGTCACGAAAGTGCGCCGGCAAAAAGCGCACTTTGTACGCAATTTGCGCGTGCTTGTCATCGGCCCGCCTTTGGGGAATTGTGATCGGTTTTTGGTTCGCGAAACGGGCAATATTCCGGAACGGCGAGTGGTCGCTTCGCGAAAAGAGAGCTGTGCTAGCGTGAGGAGCGCATGCGCGTTTTTTTCGCTCCGCTCGCCCTTTCGCTTCTCGCGTGTACCGGCACGACGCCCCCCCCGCCGGCGGTCGTGGCCCCGAAGGCGCCCCCGCGCGACGACGGAAAAGGGGCGAATGCGGCGAAAGGTGGGGGGGGCGATGAGCATTTTGCCGCCCTTGAACAGCTCAAAGTTGCCCCCTTTGAAGGCAGGACCGACAAGCAAGATGCGCTTTTGGTTCCACTTCCCGATGGGCCCCGCTGGACGCGCGTGCGATTCTGGGGAGTGCCCAGTTTGGTCGGATTTCGCTACGGAAAGGACCACCACGCGGTGGTTGGGGCGTTCCTCTCAGAAGTCGATGATTCTTCGAAGCAGGGGATCTGCGGCAAGAATTTTGAGACCTTCGCCCAGCCCTTCGTGGACTCCTTTGATGTCGAGGTCAAACGCGAAAAGCCTCAGGCATTTGCCTGGCGCGCCAAAGAAGATGCCGTGCCCCAAATCATCGAAGTCGAGGTCATGACTGCGAAGACGGCGACGCTGGCCGCCCGCGACGACTACGCCGGTGCCTACGCGGTCTACCCGGTCTGGGAGCGGCATTGCCTCGCCATCGGAATCGCCGTGCCGGCCCGGGGGGACATGGGCCGCGCGAAAGCGGTCCGCGACCGGTTTATCGCCGAGGCGTTTCCAAAGATTGTGCTGAAGGCCGCGCAGGCCCCCGAAAAGCGCTTCTAGGCCGAGCTAAGCACGCGGAAGACCGAGAAAAATCCTCACATCACCGTCGCGCCCCTGAAGGGTAAACGCGGTATCGTGGTGGGAGAAAAGCACCCGTTGACCATTTGAACGGAGGCGGACGCGGACGCCGATCGCCTCGACCGCCTCGACGTCGCAGGCGCCATACGTAATGTGCTCGACGCGGTCACGAAGCGCCGGGACCGGGCGCGACGCTACGCGCGGATCGTGGAGGGCCGGCGTATGCGGCGTGTGGAGCGCAGTCGCGTCTTGGTCCGCATCAAGGCGCGCGAGATCCTCGGCAGAAACCGCCCAAACGCTGGCCGTCTCGGGGCCGGGGGCCTCGGAAAGGTCGAGGAGGGGCACGCCGCGCCGGGGTTCGCGGGGGCGCGGAACGTGGGGGGCAACCGCAAGCACTTCGCCGGTCGGCGGGCGCGCTTCGCCAGGGCTGAGCTGGGTGAACGTCGACGTCGCCGCCGCGGCGCGCATCGGTGGCGCTTCGCCGCTAGAGGACCGCGTGATCGGCACGCCGGAAGCGCTTCGGCTCGCCTCCGTCCGGAGGGCGGGAGGCGGCTCGGTCGTGCCACCAAAGCTTCGCAAAGCTTGAACTTTATCGGCCCCCGGCGAGTGCGCCGATGTAAATGCGGAATACACAGAAATACCGAGGGACGTCCCGGCGAGGACGCGACCAGCGACCGTCTCGAGGCCATGGCCGGCATCGCGGCTCAGCACGACGTAGAGTTCGTTCCCGGCGTCGTCCTCGAGGTCGAGGACGCCTTCGATGGAGGCGAGCAGGTAGGCCCCTCGGAGGAGGCGCGTCTGGCCGAGAGCACCGAGGGATGGGTCCCAAGAGGCTAGAATTGCGTCCGAAATGCCACCAAAGCCCCGAACAACGAGCTTGCTGCCGGGCATGGTATTCAGTGCCCCGATACCCCCCTCCCCTGGCGCAAAGGCGGCTCGTAGACCGAAGAAGAGAGGGGCTCCTGCGGGGATCGTCACGAGACGGCTCATTGGGCGTGAGTAGACCCGATCCTTGGCGCCAACGGCGAAAATTCGGCCGCACGGCGCTTGCGCTTCAAAGGGACTTTCCCAGTTCCGACGACGGGACGCTCTCAGCGGCCCCCGGCGGCATCGCCGGTGCTGAGCGGTCGCCTCCCGAGGTTCCGCGGACGGCGAACAAGGCAAGAGCAACAAAAATTACCGTGGCGAACAACGTAGCTTCTGGACCGTAACTGCCGCCCGAAAACGCCGTATCGAGGGGCTCTGCGACGAGAAATCGGTGATTGGCACGGTAGCCGCTAACCGGCGCGCCCCAGAGCCATCCCAACGCAAAATTCCAGGCAAAGTGGAAGCCGACCGCCAACCCAAGATCTGGAAATACGTTACTATTTCCCGTCATCTGCTTTTGAGGGACGTAGACATAAATCGCGAGGAGCAGACCGGCAAGAACGGTATTGGTCGTTGAAAGGAACGACGCTCCTGCATTTGATGCGTGAGCGATGCCAAATACGGCTGCCGGAAGAACCAAGGATATGTTTCGCGGAAATACGAGCGTAAGCGGCCCCGAAAGCGCGACGCGGAAGGCGAGTTCTTCAAAGGCGGCCCCGGCAAAGACGGCGGCCGCGTCAAGCACGATCATACCGACGGCGCGGACGTCCGGCTCGGCGAGGGAGATCGTGAACCCGCCGAGGCTCGCACCGGTAAGGACGATGACCGTTGCGGCCACCGCTCCGATCAACGATCCCTGGAGAAGCCGC
>JAAFHJ010000118.1 GCA_013298325.1 Myxococcales bacterium
CGCGTCTGTCCGAGCATCATGACGAGGATGACGCTTGAGAGGCCGGCGAGCGCGCCGAGCTTCACCAAAAAGGTGAAGGATTTCTGAAGCATCGGTGACCAGCCGCGGAGTTCGACGATCTTGTCAATGCCGACGGCGATCGGGTCGGAAACGCCGAGCTGTTTGTAGGGGACGACCCCCGTCAGCGTGAGCGCGACCAGGATGTAGAGAATGGTGCAGAGTACAAGCGATGCGAGGATGCCGATCGGCAAATCACGCTTCGGGTTCTTCGCCTCTTGGGCGGTTGTACTGACGGCGTCAAAGCCGATGTAGGCGAAGAAGACGACGCCGGCCCCGGTGAGGACGCCGCCGTTGCCCCAGCCAAAGTGGCTCCCCGTGGCATCGACGACAACCGGCGGGACGAGCTTGGCGACGCCGGTCGCGGCCGGGTTTGCGACGAGGTTGTCGGCGGTGATCAGGCCGATCCCGAGAACCACGAAAGAGACGACGATGACAACCTTCAAAATCACGATCAGGTTGTTCACCCACGCCGACTCTTTGATGCCGCGATAAAGCACTGAGGCGCAGACGAGCGCGATCAGGAAGGCGGGGAGGTTGATCCACCCGTAGGCGGTAGTTCCGTCGCCTAGTTTGATCGTTTCCCAGGGGCCCTTCGTGAAACGGAGGACGGTATCCGGGAACTGAATATGAAACGTTTTCTGCGGAATAGACAGGAGGTAGCCAGACCAGGCCGACGCCACAGTCACGGCACCAAAGGCGTATTCAAGGACCAAGTCCCAGCCGATGATCCAAGCAATCAGCTCCCCCATCGTCGAGTAACTGTACGCATAAGCCGATCCTGCGACCGGAATCATGGCTGCGAGTTCCGCGTAACACAATCCGGCAAGTGCACAGAGCACACCGCCAATCACGAAGGAAATAGCAATGCCTGGTCCGGCGTAATTCGCGGCGGCAGTTCCGGTCAGCGAGAAGATCCCTGCGCCGATGATGGCGCCGATCCCGAGCATCGTGAGGTGGAAGGCCCCAAGGGAGCGCTTTAGGCCGCCGCCATGTGCTTCGTCGCGGTTGGGGTCGTTGGCCTCCGCGACGACGCGGGCGAGGTCCTTCTTGAGAAACAGATCCATAGGGGGGCGGCGAAGGTACCTCGATTCCTGCCCCTCGCGGGTTGGAAGTCGCCTAGTTTTCGAGGCCATGACCTCACGCCCCCTGGAAGCCGGCATTCACACCTCGATGCAACGCGGAGAGTCCTACGGGGACTACCTTCGCCTGGACCGTGTGCTCGCGGCGCAGGAGCCGCGGAGCACCGCCCACGACGAAATGCTCTTTATCATCCAGCACCAGACGTCGGAGCTCTGGATGAAGCTGATGATTCACGAGCTCGACTTCGCCGTCTCTTTGGTAAAAGAAGACCGTCTTTCCGAGAGCTTTAAGGTCCTCGCGCGCGTCGCGCACGTTCAACGGACGCTCTTTGATCAATGGGGCGTTCTCGAAACGATGACCCCCAGCGAATACATGCGCTTCCGCGATGCGCTCGGGCGTTCTTCCGGATTTCAGTCCTACCAGTACCGCGCGATCGAATTCGCCCTCGGGAACAAGGACAGCGCCATGCTCGCCCCGCACGCCCTTGACGTTCAGGTCCATGCCGATTTGGAGCGCCGTCTCGCAGCCCCCTCGATTTACGACGAATTTTTGGCATTCCTCGCTCGCAAGGGGCACGCCATTCCCACCGAGTGTCTCACCCGCGACTTCTCGAAGCCCTATCGCGCAAATCCGGCTGTTACCGACGTGTTTAAGTCGATCTATGACGCCCCGGAAGCGAACTGGGAAGCCTACGACATGTGCGAAAAGCTCGTCGATATCGAAGAGCGCTTCCAGCTTTGGCGCTTTCGCCACATGACGACGGTAAAGCGTATCATCGGCTTCGCGCCGGGCACGGGCGGAAGTTCCGGTGTCGGCTTTCTGAAGCAGGCTCTGGAGGTCTCCTTCTTCCCCGAACTCTGGGACGTTCGCACCCGCCTCGTACCGGGAGCAAGCGCCGCCTCACGCCGCAACGAGGCGTGACCCGACGGCGTCGCGAAAGGCGAGTAGGGACGCGTTTTCGTCGAACTCCGCGCCGTGTCCCGCTTCGAGGACGGACGCGTTTAAACGGCGAAATCCGGGAGTAGAATCCAGCGGTTCCGCTTCTCGTCGAGGCCGGTCACGACGACCGCGATCGAGTCACCGACCCGCACGAGCGGCTTCCCCTCGGTCGCGGGGCCTGGGGGCCCGCCCAGAAGCGCTGCCCCTTCGTGGCCCGCTTCCAGCCACACGGGGCGCGTGCCAGCCGGTGCGAGGGCGATGCCAAGGTCGCGAAAGAAGACCTTCACGTCGAGGGCCGGCGTTTCCAGTTCGACGTGGATCTTCCCGCCAGCGAGCCCAAGCACCGTCCCAGAAAATCGCGTCCGCTCGGCGACCGGGAGTGGGAGTTGTTGGCCGAAGATGTGCTCGTGAACAAGGGCGCGAACCCCTTCGTCGAGGGAACGTTGCAGGTCTTTCGAGGCGTTCCCCGCGGCGACGACTTGGTCGCGAAGGGCACGATCGGCGACTGCATCGTCGCAGCGCTGGGTGAGAAGTTCGGTCATTTCTTTATGGAGGAAGATGCCGACGAGTTCGCGCATCGGCGCCGAGAAACGCGCGTACGAGGAGGCTCCAACACCGAAGTGGGCGGAGGGCTCAGAAACGAACTGGGAACGCTGATTGAGGATGACCGCCTGACGGTGAATCGCGCGGGCAATTCCGTCGGTGGGGCCCCCTTCGGGCAGACGTCGCAAGTAGCCTGCAAGGGCCCGGGAAATCTCGTCGAGCGCGACGTCAGGGAAGAGCCAGGGGTCCTTGGGAAGGCCATGCATCGCGACGAGCGCGGCAATAAACCGCGGAAATCGCTCAAGATCGGCATCATCCGGCGGCGGATGGATCCGGTAGAGCGGCTGCACGTAGTCGGGCGGCGTCTCCCGAAGGATCCGCGCCCCTTCGGCGTTGCACAGCAGCGAAAGCTGCTCGTTGTACAATTCGACTTCTTTGCGAACCGAACGCGTCGGGTACAGAAATCCGCCGCCGTCCGGTTTGAGATCGATCTCGCTCCGCCGGTAGCGAACGACGTCGCGGTGGCTCGCCTCCGCCACGCGCGCCTCGCCGACCACGCGCAGGAGCCCAAGGCTCGCCGCGTACGGGGCAGCGGCGAGCGCTTCCGTCGTCGCGGAAACAACGCCGTCGTACAGGTCCTGGACGTCGTCGAAGGCAAGCTTGGCTCGGCTCGATATACGTGCACGATACACATTTGTACCCTGCACGGAACCATCGCGGGCGACGGTCGTTTCGAAGACGAGTGCGCGCCGGTCGACCCCCTCGTTGAGCGAGACGACCCCCTCACTGAGCGCGCGCGGCAGCATCGGCACCGCGTAACCGGGCAGGTAAAAGCTGGCACCACGCTTCAGCGCCTCGGCAAAGAGGGCACTGCCGGGGCGCACGTAGTAGGCGGCGTCGGCGAGTGCATAGTACACAGAGATCAGCCCGTCTTCCCGCGTGGCAAGGAAGAGCGCTTGATCGAGATCTTTGGAGGTCCGCGCATCGATGGTCACGAACGGGAGATGACGAAGGTCGGTCAGCTCGGGGTCGTCGATGCCGGGATTCGCTGCAAGATGGGCAGCTTCCGCGTGGACTTCCGGCGGATGGTCGAGGGGGACTCCGGCTCGCGAAACGAGGTCGCGGAGGAGTTCGCTCAGAGCGGTGCGAACGGGCGAAAGGGGCGATTCAGGTGTAGTTTGCATCAATGAAGGTAGGCCGCAATTTGCGGCAGGAGGGGGGCCGGTGCGTCAACCAGGACGCGGTCGCCGGCAGCGAGAGGGGTGCTTGCGCGCGCGGTGGTGAGCGGACCGCCGTTCACCGTTGCCGCGACGACGCGCACGTCGAGGGCCTCTTCGAGGGCCCCAACCGTCTTGGCGGGGCACTGGGAACCTACACGCATTTCGAGGGAGACGCGAAGCGATCCGTCGTCGAGGGGGTAGACGGCACGAACGCCGTCCCAACGGGCCTGGAGGGCAACGAGCGGCGCAGTGACGGCGCTCGTGGAGAAGGTCCGATCGAACTCGAGGGCCCCGCCGACCTTGCTCGCCATGCGCTGGTCGAACATCCGCATGACGACGCGAATCTTGGGATTCATTCGGCGTGCGTCGATGGCCACTTCGAGATTGGCGAGGTCGTCGTCGGTCGCACAAACCACAGTTCGCGCCCGTTCAATTCCCGCTTCAATCAGAAGTTCGTCCCGGCGCGCATCCCCACGAATGACAGGGATATTTGCATGTTCCACCGATTCGACGAAGGAGGATGCGTTCCGCTCGATGGCGACGACGGCTTCGCCGAGGTCGACGAGGGCGTTGACCACTCGGAAACCGACGTTTCCAAGTCCGCAGACAACCACATGATCTTTCATTCGTTGGCTCCGGAGGCGCGTCCATAGTTCCCGTCGCGCTTCGCGATCCACGAGCGCCCCGCCGACTTTGAGGACCCCTTCGGCAACGACGACGGCGCCGACGACAGGGGTGATCCAGAAGAGGGTGCGGGCGATCGGGGAAGCGGGAAAATCTTCCGTCGGCTCAAAAAAGAGCTGCGTGTAAAGTGCATAGAGCGTTGCGCCAAAATCTTTGACGGGGCGACCGTGGCGGGCAAGATCCCAGCGGTACACGAACGCGGCGACGAGCGTGTAGCCGACCGCCGCGACGAGCCAGGGGCCGAGCTTTCGCGCGACGTGGGCGGCAAGCGCGAGCCGTAGGGCGAGACCGTCCTCAAAGCGTCTTCGGCGCGCGGCAGCTAGCTCGGACACCGGCGCATTTGCGCCTGCGCCCGCGCGCGATGCAACGACGTTGACCGACGCGTCGCAGATTTTCGTACTGCTTAGACGATCCCTTCCGGCGGAAGCCCGTCGGCGAGGAATTTCTCTGCGTTCGCCAAAACGCGCGCGAGCGGTGGCGCGTCGTCGGCGACAAACAGACGGTCACGGGCGGCGACTGCGAGCGATTCATTTCTTGAATCGAAGGCGACGAGCCGGTCGAGGGCGTCGAGCACCGCGAGGCCGCGCCCGCGCGCCATCCACGCGGCTGGCGCGGCGAGGGCGAGTTCATGGATGGCGCTGCGGTCCCAAACGGCGGAGACCGGCGACTCAAACATTGTGGAAATTCGAGAGAGTCGCCCGGTCAGCCCGGCGAGTTGGACGAGCTGATTCGGAAGGAACCGCGCGTTCTCCGAGGAAAGAGAAAGTTCGGCGATGGCCGCTGCGAGGAGCACCAGGCGGCCTGCCTCGAAGGGGTCGACGTCGGAACCGACCTTGGCCGTCCACGCGCCGTCGTAACTCGCGGCTCGCCGGAGGGCCGCCCCAACAAGGACTGGAACAAGGGCCTCAGGGTTGTGCGTCTGCAGGGCCCCCAGCAAGGCGTCTACCGCGCAGCGCTCGGAAGCGAGCACCTCACAAATCATTGTATTCGCGTTAGTTTCATCCATGCTCGTGACGAGCCCCTTGAGGGGACCATTCCTGCGAGCAACCTCTTGGAGGGCGACGCGCGTCGGCCGGAAACCGGGGAGATCGCTCTCAGCAACCGCCCAGGCGAGCGTGGATGCCGCGCCGAGAGCGAGCGATTCGCTGAGCTTATCGTCACCACCGGCGGCCAAGCTCGCCGCGGCAAGGACGCGCGGCAGCGCCAAACCGCGGTCCCAGAGCTTGAGCGACGCGAACGGCACGAGCCACGCTGTGGTGATTCCCGGTCGCTCCTCGGCGGGGAGGCCGAGCACGCGCGCGAGGGCGTCGGTGCGCCGCTCTTCGACGAGGTCGGCGAGGAAGGGGCCACGATCCTGGTCAAGGCGCGCGGAAAACGGCGTCGGCCGCGGTCGGGCGCCACGGGCACGCGCCTCCTCGGCGACCGCGGAAATAGCCAGCAGGTAGGCGGTCGGTGGCCGAAGCACGCCAGCCCCCATCAGGCGCTTCGCGGCGGCGATGGCGAGGATGCCGTCGGCTGCGCCAAAGGGGGTGTGTTCCGCGGCGATCGGCGCAAGCACCGCAAGGGGCCTGTCGGCAGCATCACCGATAAGCGAAACCAATCGCAGGCTCTCGCGGAGGGCGACGTCGAGCTGCCCCTCCAACGTCGCCCGCGCGAGGTCTCGCTCGGTACGAAGGCGCGTGGCGGCGCTGTCGAGTTCGGGATCGATGAAGACAGTTTCGTGATGAATTTCCGTCGTATAGCGAGCGACGCTCTCCCCGCCGAAGAGGCAATCGCCGGTGCCTAGGTCGAACTTCCAATTGTGCCAGGGGCACGTGAGGATGGCCGAACACCCCTCCTCGGCGGTGGCACGCACAAGCCCCATGCTGAGCGGATGCCCCTCGTGGGGGCACCGATCATCCACCACATGAATCGCCTCCTCCCCGCTGGCGACGACACGCACCGCCGCAAAGCGACGGGCACCGAGCTTCACGAGGCGCGGCTTGTTGGCGGGGAGGTCTTTGACGGGGCAGAGGGCGACGAAGGTCTTCAACGGGCGCCTTGGATTCGGAGCGGGGACGACCGGTTGCGAAAATCAGCCGCGCGAAAATCAGCCGCGGACCGGGAGGTTCTTCCCGGCGTGCTCGGTCGCGATCTGGGCGAAGAAGTCGTTCCCCTTGTCGTCGACGACGACAAACGCAGGGAAATCTCGCACTTCAATCCGCCAAACCGCCTCCATTCCGAGCTCGGGATAGTCGAGAACTTCGACCTTCGTGATGCAATCCTTCGCGAGGCGAGCCGCGGGACCACCGATGGAGCCGAGGTAGAAGCCGCCGTGTTTGGCGCATGCGTCGGTGACCGCCTTGCTCCGGTTCCCCTTCGCGAGCATCACCATCGAACCGCCGTGGCTCTGAAATAGGTCGACGTACGAGTCCATGCGCCCCGCCGTCGTCGGCCCGAAGGAGCCGCTCGCGTACCCCTCGGGCGTCTTTGCAGGCCCCGCGTAGTAGACCATCGACGTCGTCATGTACTCAGGCATCGGCTTGCCAGCGTCGAGGAGCTCCTTGATTTTCGCGTGCGCGATATCGCGGGCGACAATCATCGATCCGCTTAGGCTCAATCGCGTTTTCACCGGGAGCTTCGAGAGCGTTTCGCGGATCTTCGCCATCGGCTGGTTGAGGTCGATCGCGACGACTTCCCCGGCAAGCGCGTCCTCGGTGACCTCGGGGAGGTAGTGAGCGGGGTCCCGTTCGAGGGCCTCGAGAAAGACGCCGTCCTTCGTGATTTTCCCAAGGGCCTGGCGGTCGGCCGAGCAGGAGACGGCGATGGCGACGGGGCAAGATGCGCCGTGGCGCGGCAGGCGGATCACCCGGATATCGTGGCAGAAATACTTCCCGCCAAACTGGGCTCCAATGCCGCTCGTCCGGGAAAGCTCCAAGATCTGCGCTTCGAGTTCGAGGTCGCGGAAGCCGTGACCGAGCTCGTTTCCCGACGTCGGGAGGGTGTCGAGGTACTTGGCCGACGCGTACTTCGCCGTCTTCAGGGCGAACTCGGCGCTCGTCCCGCCGACAACGATGGCGAGGTGGTACGGCGGGCAGGCTGACGTCCCGAGCGCGTTGAACTTCTGCTCAATGAACGCGAGGAGGCTCTTCGGATTGAGGAGCGCTTTCGTCTCCTGATAAAGGTAGCTCTTATTGGCAGAGCCGCCCCCTTTGGCCATGAAGAGAAACTTGTAGGCGTCGCCGTCAGTCGCATAGAGTTCGATCTGCGCCGGGAGATTGTTCCCGGTATTCTTCTCCCGATACATATCGAGCGGGGCGAGCTGCGAATAACGCAGATTCGACGTCTGATACGTATCGAAAACGCCGCGAGAGATCGCCGCTTCGTCGCCGCCGCCTGTGAACACGAGCTGCCCCTTCTTCCCCATGATGATGGCGGTGCCAGTGTCCTGGCAGGATGGGAGCACGAAACCGGCGGCGATGTTCGCGTTGCGGAGGAGTTCGAGCGCAACGAAGCGGTCGTTCGGTGAGGCCTCCGGATCCTGCATGATTTTCTGCAGTTGGGCGAGGTGGGCCGGGCGGAGCAGGTGGGCGATGTCCCGCATCGCCTCGCGCGTGAGGAGCGTGAGCGCTTCCGGCTCCACCTTCAAAAAGGTGCGGCCACCGGCTTCGAAGGTCGAGACGTAGTCCTTGGTGAGGAGCCGGTAGGGCGTCTCGTCGTGGCCGATGGGAAGCATTTCCTGGTAGGCGAAGGTGCTCATCTCACTCGTTCCTTGTTCGAAGGGTCGTTTCCGTTCACGAAAAAGCGAAGACCGCGATTGCCAGGCAATGCACGGTCTTTCAAAGAGCTATTCCAACGAGGCGCAGACCGCGGAAGCTTCAGGGCTTCGGGATCCGGAGGCTCTTGGAGATCATCGCGCAGCCGCTGAGGAAGAAGACGAGTGCGAGCGGGTGCAGCGTGAAGGGGCCTACCGCCATCGCGCCGAGGGGGATCTGATCGCCGAAACGGCCCGATTTTACAAAGAAACCGAGCATCGTCACGAGCAGGAGGCTCGACGGGATCGGCGTCCCCTCGAAGTACTTCACCTTGCCCCCCTCGTCGGCGAGCTCGGCGGCGGTCGCGTTGAAACGCGCGAGGCGCGCGAGGCCGCAGCAGACGAAATAGACGAGGATGGCGGCGTCCCAGCCACCACGAAGGCCGACCGCAAAGGCGAGCGTCGCGGGCGCTACGCCGAAGGAGACGAGGTCGGCGAGCGAGTCGAGTTCCTGGCCGAGGAGCGACTGCTTCTTCTGCATCCGGGCGACGCGCCCATCAAAGATGTCAAAGAAGAGCGACGCGGGGAGCAGACCGAAGACAGCGTGCAAATACGTGGAATCGTTCGAAACCAGGTACTTGGCCACGCAGAGGATGGAACTCGTCCCGCAGATGCCGTTGCCAAGCGTGAGGAAGTCCGCGAGCGCGAAGCTGCGGATCATCGAGAAATGTTTGGGCTTCGAAACGGTCATCGTCGTACTTCCAGAGCAACGCGGCGCGCGCGATGCGGGCGCGACCCTACACGAGGGGGGGGCCGCTGTCCCGAAGGTTGCGCCCAAATGCTGCACGCGGTCATCGCGGGAGGAGCGTGAACGTGTGGCGGGCCGTGGCGCCGGGCGCGAGGAGAGCGACACGGTCGCCGTTCTGCAGGGCGTTCCCGGGGGCCGTCCATGGCTCCACGCAGACGAAATCCTTGTGTGGGACCGACCAGAACACCCACACCGGCCGGGCGTCGGAGACGGTCAGTTCGAGCCACGGGACGTCGTCGCCGCCGCGGCGGAGAACCTTCGTCGCACTGCGGTCGTCAAGCAGATGGAGATCAGTCTCGGTCGTCGGTGTAAATTGCAGCGGTTCTGCAGCCACGATGCGCCGCCCGACGTTGTCCCAGGCGCGGTCGGCTTCGTGGGCGACGGAAAGGGCCCCCTTTTCCGCGTTCGGAATCGCAAAATAGGGATGAAATCCAAGGGCCCATGGGAGGGGTACGCTGTCGCGATTTTCGACGGTGGTCGTAAGCGTGAGGCGGTCGGTCAGGGCGACGTCGAGGGTCAGGCGGAAGCGATAGGGGTAGACTGCACGCGTCTCTGCGTCATCTTCGAGGGCGACGGTCATCGCCGCCGCGTCGTCGCTGCGCCGCGCGACTTCCGTGAAGGCCCGTTTTCGCGCGAACCCATGCTGACTGAGCACGAACGGGCGGCCGCGTGCGAGGTAACGGTCCCGATCAAGACGGCCGGGGAACGGAAAGAGCACCGGGATGCCGCCGCGCACGTTGGCCGATGGGTCCCGAAACGTCGCCTCATCAAGCGCCAAATATTCAGTATTTCCTGCGGAAAACTGAGTCACGAGCGCGCCGCGAAAGGGGGCGAAGGTCACGCGGCGAGCGCCCTCGGCGTGCTCCGCTCGGAGGGTGACGGTTCCGTCGGCGGCTTCTTCGACGCGGTAGTGCATCGGGCCATCTAACGAGATTCTGCGCCAATCGGCCACCTCCGAGCGCGGGCACGACGCGGCAGCCGACCTTCGTCGTGAAACAAAATGCGCACCGCAGCAAATTCACCCTGCCACGCCGGCCCCCTGTTGGTATGAGCCCGCCGCGTTGGTCATCCCCCTCGCGTCTGTCGCCCCTTCCCCGGAGCGCCACCGCAGCGGGAATCGGATTTCCGGCACCTCATCCCCGTTGCACGCCTCCTTGCCTCCTCCGCCCATCGGCGTGGGACCCGGACCGTGAACATCGTCGAACCACCGCACCTTTTTCATCAAATGGGGGCGTTCCGTTGGAAGAAGACCGCGTCGCACACGAAGAACCTTGGACGACTGAAGACTCCAAGGATCTGTATATGATCAACC